>NZ_JAWOAR010000238.1:0-36024 GCF_046498435.1 Longimonas sp.
GATCCTCTCCCGGTAGCGTGGGTGTGACATTGTATCCGACCGCCTGCTTTTCTATCACGTGTGTCTTTTTCCACTATGGACCGTGCCTCAATTCAGGAGCGCTTTGGCATTGTTGGCTCCTCCGATGTCATCAAGCACGTTATCGACCGCGCTCGCCAGGTAGCTCCTACCACGATTACGGTGCTGCTGGAAGGGGAAAGCGGTGTGGGCAAGGAGCTCATCGCACAGGTCATTCATGGGATGAGCAACCGGCGCCACGAAGACATGATCATCGTTAACTGTGGGGCTATTCCGGAAGGACTGATTGAAAGTGAGCTCTTCGGCGCTGAAAAGGGCGCGTACACGGGCGCTGTGCAGCAGCGCAGTGGCTACTTTGAAGAAGCAGACGGCGGCACCATCTTCCTCGACGAAATTGGCGAAATGCCAAAAGAAGCCCAGGTCCGCCTGCTCCGCGTCCTTGAGTCGGGCCAGTTTAGCCGCGTGGGCTCTTCGGAGCCGCTCTATGCGGATGTGCGGGTGGTTGCTGCAACCAACAAAAACCTGGCCACCGAAGTGCAAAACGGCCGCTTCCGCAAGGATCTGTACTACCGCTTGAGCACGGTGCGCATCGACATTCCCCCGCTGCGCAAACGTCCGGACGACATAATGCCGATTTTTGAGACCTATCTGCACCGCTTCACGCAAGAGTACGAGTCGCGCCCGAAGTCGCTCACTGATGAGGCTGCCGAGGCGCTCCGTAGCTACAACTGGCCCGGCAATGTGCGCGAGCTGCGCAACGTGGCCGAGCAGTGCGTGGTGCTGCTGCGCGGCGATACCATTACAGCCAACGATGTGCGCCCGCTTCTGCACGACATCGACGCAGACGCAGCCAACGACCGCTCGGCCTCAACCGAGCTGATGCGCATCTCTGACACGGGCCCCTCTGCCGAGTCTGACGTGCATGAGCGCGAACTGCTCTACCGTGCCATCCTGGAGATGCGTATGGAGATGCGCGAAATGAAGGATCAGCTGCGCGCGCTTGCCTCCAACATTGGCGTGGTCGTGCCCCGCCGCATTGCCGAGCGCACCGACTTTCCGCAGGACTACAGCGACTTCGTCGTAATGCGCAACAAAGAGTCGCCTTCGTCCCCCTCCGACGCGTCGCCCTCGTCAGAGGACTATCAGGAGGAGTATGATGAGCCCTACGATGAGGACTACGACTCGCTCATTGAGGACGTTGTCTACGAGGTTGAGGGCCATGCCGATGCCTCCTCCTCCGAATCCCCGTCCCGCCCATCGCCACCGGACGACGCGTCGCCTTCATCCTCAAATACGCTGGCCGCTCTTGCAGACCGCCGCAGCAACGCACCGCTTCCTACGGTGAAAGAGGCCGAGCGCGAACTCATCCGCGAGGCCCTGCGTCGCTTCGATGGGAATCGACGCAAAACAGCCGAGGCCCTCGACATCAGCGAACGCACGCTGTATCGCAAACTCAAAGACATGGACGACCTCGACGAATGACGATGGCTTCCCCGAACCCCCCTGTGCCTTCACGTCCTAAGTCCGTCTGGCTTCGCCTGTTGGTGCTGCTTCTGTGCCTTTCCATGAGCGGATGCGGCGCGTATAGCTTCAGCGGCGCAACCATTCCGTCCGAGATCGAAACCATCTCGATCCCGCTGGTGGATGACCGGAGCACCAATCCCTTTCCTGCTCTCGGCAACGACCTCACCGACCTGCTCGTGGATCGCTTCGTTGACCAGACGCGCCTCTCGCTCACAACCGACGATGCCAATGCCGATGCCCGCCTCAATGTGGTTGTGCAACGCTACTCGAACGAGCCCACAACGGTGGGCGCCGACGAGCGCGCCACAGCCAACCGCGTGACTATCGAAGTGCAGGTAGAGTACCTCGACCAGGTCAATGATGAGGAGTTCATGAGCCGCTCTTTTACGGGAAGCAGCGACTACAGCCCCGACGATGACGATGTTCAGGGCAGCGAAGAGGCAGCCCAACGGGCTCTGACCGACCTGGCCGATGACATTTTCTCGCAGGCCACCTCCGATTGGTAACCGCCCGCACCCGTCTCCCCGCCTTTCGAAATGGGTTCGTTGAAACGGGCTCACTTCAATGTGTCTACGAACGATCGGTTCGCTCTATGTCCGATTGTTCAATCTCCAGTTCCTGCATGCGCTGCTCGGCGGCGTCGAGGCGGTCGAGGCAGCGCTGGGCCAGCGTGACGCCTTCTTCGTAGGCATCGAGGGCATCGTCGAGGGGGGGCGGGTCGGTTTCGAGTTGGTCGACGATGGCTTCGAGGCGGGCCAAATCGTCTTCGAAAGGGCGGTCATCGGTCGCAGAATCAGCAGCCATAGCTGAGCATGTATGGTGGATAGCAGGATGCGTTGTGCATCCGCCTGTTACGAACCGGACGGCAGCAAGATGCATCTTCTATGCGTGCCCGCTCGTTGAACAGAGCAGATCGCTTGGTATCCCAATAAACAGAGGAGACATATGGATTTGCGACTGACGGACCGCGTGGCGCTTGTCACTGGGGCCAGCCGGGGCATTGGCGCGTACATTGCCGAGGCGCTGGCGCGCGAGGGGTGTGCCGTGGGTATCTGTGCACGCTCGGAAGAGGATCTGGCGGAGACGGCTGATCGCATCCGCGAGGCGCATGGCGGGCCGGTGTATGCGGAGTCGTGCGACCTGACGGAGCCGAAAGCGCCCGGGGCGTTCGTGAAGCATGCCGCCGAGGCGCTGGGCGGTGTAGACATTTATGTGGGCAACGTGGGCGGTAACCAGCGCGGTACGTTCATGGAGGTGTCGGATGCGGACTGGGACGACATCATTGATCTGAACCTGAAGTCGCACATCCGCACCAGCCGGGCAGCCATTCCGCATATGCGCGACGCGGGCGGCGGGTCGATCTGCTACATCAGTTCAATCTTCGGGCGCGAGTTGGGCGGGGCGGGACTGTCGCTCTACAACACCACCAAGTCGGCGCTCATCAGCATGGGCAAGGTGATGGCGCAGGAGCTCACACCCGAGGGCATCCGCGTGAACACGGTGGCGCCGGGGTCGATTCGCTTTCCGGGCGGTAGCTGGGATCGCCGCGTGAAGGACGACCCGGACGCCATGAAGCAATTTGTCGAGGAAAATCTGCCCATTGGGCGCTTTGGGCGGGCCGAAGAGGTGGCCGATGCCGTCGCCTTTCTGGTGTCGGAGCGGGCCAGTCTCATCACCGGAGCCTGCATCAACGTGGATGGCGGGCAGTCGCACTCGCTGATTTAGCGCCGGGTACGTCAGGGTGGATTCAACACGCCAGACCGACTACGCCAGCCCGCGCAAGAACGCCGCCGCTCGCATTTCGGACCAGTATAGGCCCGAGTTGGAGAAGGCCAGAAAGCCGACGTGCCCCCCGCTGTCGGGCACTTCCAGGTGAAAGTGTGGATGATCTTGCGCTTCCACAAACGGATAGCTCGATGCAGGCAGAAAGGGGTCGTTGGCTGCATTAACAAGCAGCGCAGGCCGCTCGATCTGCCGCAGGAGCGGCTTGCTGCTGGCCTCGCGGTAGTACGTAGCCGCGTCTCCGAATCCGTTGAGCGGTGCGGTGTACGTATCGTCGAACGCCACCAGCGAGCGGATCTTTCCAAGCGGGGCGGTTGAAATCGCGCTTGGGTGTTGCACCGCCTTGCGGCGAATGGTCTGCCTCAGCTTGCGCAGAAAGTAGAACGTATAGTGCGCATTCGTCCACTTGTCGATGCGATGCGCGGAGGGGCCCAGATCAACCGGCGTTGAAAACGCTACGGCCCCCCGAATGGCTGCGGGCACCGTTACACCGCGCTCGCCCAGATACTTGAGCGTGAGGTTGCCCCCCAGGCTAAAGCCCACCAGTGCAATGGTGTCGTATCCTTTTGACTGCACGTGCGCAACCACCGCGGCCAGATCCTCCGTCTTCCCGCTGTGATAGGTGGGCACGGTACGGTTCGGCTTGGAACCACAGCCACGCAGATTCCACGCCAGCACGTCCCAGCCGTCGTGGCGCAGCGCACGAGCCATGCCACGCATGTAGGCACGATGGATGTCGCCCTCCAGGCCGTGCGTCAGGATTGCGGCGCCCCGGCCGGGCGTCTCTACCGCTGGGGCCCACGCCGCTTCCAGGAAGTCGCCATCGGGCGTGTCGATGTGCTCAGAGCGGGTGTACGGAGCCTCGACCGAGCGCAGCAGGCTCGGCACCACAGTTTGCAGATGCCCGCCGGAGAGCCCAGCAGGGGGACGGTAGGTCGATGTGAGAATCGCCATGGCGGAGGCGGTAGCAATTAGGGGGATGCGGAAGGCACGTCGCGGAGGCCAACAACGCCCATCATGCGTCCGGTGGGGGAGCCATTGGCCCGGTAGGAGTAGAAATCGCGCGAGGTGGCTGTGCACTGCGGCGCAATTTCAACCTGGTCAGCGGGCACGCCCTGCTGCTGCAACTGACGATACAGAGCCTGCTTCAGATCGACATGGGGGCGGTCGCCAAGCCGCGTATCTACCACGACGTCGTCGAATTGCGCAGCCACTTCGGGACCCACCTCGAACGCCTCCACGCCAATGCATGGACTGATGTACGCGTGGATGTGGGCGGGCTCGGCGCCGTGCTGCTGCATCACCTGAAGCGCGCGGGGCACCACCTCGGCCACGGTGCCGCGCCACCCTGAGTGGCACGCCGCCACTACCCCGGCAGCGGCATCAGCCAGCAGCACCGCAGCGCAATCGGCTGTCACAACCGCCAGGTAAAGATCGGGCGTTGTGGTGACGAGCGCATCGCAGTTGGGCGTGTGGCCCGGCGTATCCACAACAGCAACAGTATTGCCATGCACCTGTCCGGCAGTAGCCAGACGGTCGGGAGAGATACCAAGGGCCTCGCACATGCGCCGTCGGTTTTCAGCAACGCGGTCGGGGGCATCGTCCACCTGCGTGCCCACGTTCAGCGAGGCGTAGGGCGGCGTGCTCACACCGCCATGACGCGTTGAAAACCCGGCCACCAGCCCCGCGTGCTGATTCAAATCGGGATGCAGCACTGGGGCTCGATACGACATGGATGGATGCGTACAAATGAGGAAGGAGGGCAACAGCCACACACGCAACAGCCACACACTACGACGCAGCCGCCAGGTGCGCCATTACTTCGTTCCGTACAACGTCAACCGGCATGGAGCGATCCGTCCATAACCGATACGCCGCTGCGGCCTGCCCGATAAGCATTGCCAGGCCGTCTTGCGTGTCGGCGCCCCGGGCCTTGGCCTCGCGCAGCAGCCGGGTGGGACGCGGCGTGTACACCAGGTCGTAGATGAGTTGACCGGGCGCAAAGCAGTCCGCGTTGGGCCAGGGCGTGGCCTCGGCGTTGGGGGCCATGCCCACGGGCGTCGCATTGACGACAAGGCGGCTACTGCGCACGGCAGAGGAGGCATCGTCGAGGGCGCAAGCGGCAAAGGTAGTCGTGTTATCGACGTGGGGAGCCAGCGCATCCACAAGGGCCTGAGCCTGTTCGGGACGCCGCGCCGCCACCGTAAGCGGCGTAGGGGCGTAGGTGATGCCCAATGCATAGGCCGCTGCACGGGCAGCCCCGCCCGCCCCCAGAATGGTCATGGGCTGGGCGTGCAGGCCTGACTTCTCACGCAGCGGATCCAAGAATCCTTCGATGTCCGTGTTGTCGCCGTGCAGAATACGAGCGTCGTTTTCCGATCGTGCCACCACAGTGTTCACCGCTCCGAGTGCTTCAGCCCGTGGACTCACGCTATCGAGCAGCGGCACAATGCGCTCTTTGTGCGGAATGGTGACGTTCGCGCCAAGAATGCGCAACGCACGCATTCCCCGAACGGCATCAGCCAGGTCCGACGCCGCAACCTGCGAGGCCGCATACACCGCGTTGATGTCGTGCGCGGCAAACGCGGTGTTGTGGATGCACGGCGACAGCGAGTGCTCAACCGGATTGCCAAGCAGCAGCACAATGCAGGTCGATGCATCTGGCAGGGTGGGTTCGGAAGCCATGTGGAGACACAGAACGCGTGATCACAATCCGATCAATGATGTGGGATGCAGGCGCACGTCGTAGCAACGCAAAGGGGGCACGCGTGCATCAACCGACGTAAGGTAGAACGCGGCTGGTGCGATTGCAAGAGCACGATGTAAAAACGACGTGTACGCCTCCAATGGATGGGTGGTTAGTGCTCCATTTGCTTAGCCATCGGGGGAGGGAACGAGCAAGACCACACGGTCGGCGGCCCGTATGGTAGCGGGCAACGCCTCATGAATCATATGCAGCGCCCCATTCTCTCGGATGAGAAAGAGTGGAGTGGCCGTGGCGTCGGTAAAGGTGGTTCGCAGCTCTTCGGCATCGTACGAAGCCCGGCGGTCATCGCCCGAAAGCAGGTCGCCGGGCCGAAAAGCGTGAATCTGTGCGCCGTTGCGGAGGGCGGCATGTATGGCATGATGCGAGATGGGCGGAGCCCCAAGCGGCGGGATTGAGGCTGGAAGCGATGTTGTATCGCGGGGCAGAAGACCGCTTATGGAGGCATGGGGAAATGCCCCCAGCGCATGTGCTGCAGCATTGCGAAGACGTGGATGGTCGGGCAGGGCCAGCACAACCGACTCGATATCGGCCAGCGGCAGTGGGTCGTAAGCTTCGGGGGCGTCAAGGGCTGCGCACGTCGCAGCAAGGCCCTCATCGTGCGCAGCGGCAACGGCATCGGGGCGATTATCAATGAGGTGGACGGGAATGCCTCGCGCCTCCAAAAACGCGGCCATCGCACGCGCCGGGGCACCGGCTCCTACAAAGAGCACCGTTCCGGGACTGGCGGGCTGCTCGCCCAGGATGCGCGCCATGGGGCGGCTCCCCAGTGCCGTAAGCGCGCCGGTACTTACCGTGACAAATGCAAGCGCCGCGAGCCAGGAGGCATCGAGGGTCGGATACCAATGCGCAACGAACGGCCCAATCGCGGCAGCAAGAACCAGAGGAAGCAACCCTCTCGGATGCCAGAGCCCCAGCACCAACAGGTCGCGCCAGGCCCGGCGGGTACCCCACCACGCAAGCAGCAGTGTAAGCGGGCGTAACGCAACGACGGCCCCCGCCCAAAGCAGCATATCGGGCGTGAACGCGTCCCACACCGAGGTCGACAGACTGGCCCCAATGACAACCCCGAGCAGGGCGGTGGTGCTATGGTGCAACGTTGTAGGCAGGCGCAGCGCGCCGGTGGGTTGCACCCAGGGCTGATACGCAAGCAGCACCCCCATCAGAAGCGGAACGATCAGCCCGGGCCCATGGTGAAGCGCATCGGCGACGAACAGTCCGGCCCACACGATAAGGGCAGCGGTAACAGGCAGGGCCGGCGCCGGACGTCGGCTCCACCGCAGCCCCCCCAGGAGCAGCGCAACACCCACCCCGGCGATGCCCAAGGCTGTAAATACGTCGAGACCAACCCCGAGTGCAATGTGCTCGACCGTTGTCGTCGCAGGCGGCTCAATGGGATGTTCAACCACTTGCACCACCGACACCCCAAGCACAACCAACCCAAGCAAAAGCGGCGCCCCGACACGATTCTCGTACTGAAGGGGAGCGGTTAACGAACGCGAAAGGGGGGCATACCGCAGGAGGGGACCCAGCGCATAGGCACTCAGAGCTCCCAGAAGACCGCCGGTGAGCAGCGCCAGCGCGGGCGGCCATTGCATGAGCCAGAACGCAGCGCCTGCAACCAGCACAGCGTGCAGCAGCGGCACCACGTACAACATGCGCTGGGCAAGCACATCGCGCGGAAGGGTTGTAAGACGTGCACGGCGGCCCAGCGCAAACAGCCAGATGCCGGCTGCGGCCAGCAGAAAGGCTCGTATGCCCGGCTCATCGAGCAGCGCCGTGGTAGGAATCCACCCGAGCACCGGGCCAACCAGCAATCCTACGGGGATCGCCAGAATGAGCGTCGGCAAGCGCGCGCGCCAGGCAAACCAGAGGCTAAGCGCTGCGCCCCCCCCGACAAGCAAAACCGGATATAGAACGGGATCAGTCAACGGCGTCAGTCGGCAGAATCAATCAATAGCAGCGCTTACCCACAACCCTACACCAACACGGCGCCGGCAGTCTACGACGCATCGACCGCGCCTTCGTAGGTCTTCTCGTTCAAGGTAAATGTGTAGGTGATCGTTGCCGTATCAATCATGTTCGATACAGAGCAGTACGTGTCCAGGCTCAAATTAATAGCACGTCGGACCTTTTGGGGCGCAACGTCGCCGGTAATCGTGTAGTGCACGTGCAGCTTCGTAAAGACGCGCGGATGATCGTCGGCACGTTCGCCATCGACCTGTACCGAAAACGCATCAACCTGCTGCTTCTGTTTTTCCAGAATCATGAGGATGTCAATGCTGCTGCATCCTCCAACAGCCATTGCTGTCATTTCCATGGGGCTCACCCCATCCTGGTCGGCGTTGGACGCAATCGTTAGGCGATTGCCCGAGGTGTTGGTTCCTTCAAATTGAATAGCGTCATTAATGCGCTCAAGATGCACCATCATGCTACGAAGACGTTCTGTTAGAAGAGTGGTGGCTACACATTACGTGCTATCTACTTGCATAGATCAAACCTACGTTATGCAAAGTAGGGCTACCATCTCCTGTTTCCGGGACGCAACGCCCCCAAAATCAGTGAATACCGAGCAAATATAACTTGAATATGTGGCTTCTGTAGCCGTATAGCCCGACCCATCCCAAAAGTGACACGAGGCTGCGGAACACCCTATAGCACCCTCAATGTTTGGTGCACACACGTGTTCTTTTCCCAACCAGGTGTATTCTTGCCACCGTTTCCTCACCACACGACTCGCAACTCGTTTGCGGCGTGTGCCAGGCGCGCAAGAAATCACCTCCCTGTATGGTAGACTTTTGGATGTTGGTGTCCGACTGGTTCATGGGGCTGGGTCGGCAGTACGGAGTTGACCCCGTAATCTTCGGAAGCATTTACGTGACGACAGTGCCTTTCTTCTGGGTCTCGGTTGCCTGGCTGGTACGAAATGCTCGCGCCGGAACGTCAATTACGCTGCCGGTGTGTTCCACCAGTTTCTTCACGATTGCTGCGTACGCCTACCCGTTTGCCGTAGGCGAGAACCTGCCAATCTGGATATATCTGGTAGCAGCAGGATGCATTGTGTGTTGCAGCCTCACCACGCTGCGCACCGTCCGTCATGCCATCCGTACCCCCGATATGTACACCGCTGCCTCTCACGAGTCTGCTTCGCCATCTTCCACCTCAAAACGCGGTCCGGAAGCCGTGCCGGTTTCCTCATCTCAACCGCTCTCCTCTCCTGTTCAGCGCGCCTCGTCTTCGATTTGACGGGCGGCGGCCAGCCTCCCCGCCACCACCATCTCTATCACTCGCTTCTGCGCGGTACCGAGCCGCTGGAGACGTCCGCTGTTACGGTATCCCTCCTTTTACAAGGCATCGGATTGGGTACCAGACACGCTGCAATGCAGAGACGGGCCCCTGCTCATTCAGTCTACCGTCCAAAAGGTTGTAACAGTGCAAAGGCCCACCGCACCTACGGGTGGTCCATGGACGTAGCAGCGTGCCGGGGCCAACACACTTTTTTGCACGTACAGCGAGTGCACTATGATGAATCTATGGGCCGTACTGGTTGACTGGTTTATGGGACTCGGCGCCTCCTATGGCGTTGATCCCATCATCTTTGGAAGCATTTACGTAGGAGCTATTCCGTTCTTTTCGATGTCGGTAGCCTGGCTGGTGCGCAACATCCGCCGTGAATCCTCAACGGTTGCCCCCACGCTATCGGCTTCGTTCTTTGCGCTCTCGGCATACCTTTACCTGTTCTGGGCCGGCGAAAACTTACCGTTGTGGGTCTATGGTGCCGTAGCGGCCCTTGTGGCGTATGGAGCGTTTGCCACCGTGCGCACCGTGCGCGACCAAACAACCGTTTCGGAGCCAAGCGTCGCCGTATCATCAGAAGAGAACTTCGACGTGATCGTTATTGGAGGCGGCGCGGGCGGACTCACCGCAGCGGGCGTGGCTACGAACATCGGGGCTCGCACCCTCATGATTGAGCGCGATCGCTTAGGGGGCGACTGCACCTGGCACGGCTGCGTGCCCAGCAAGGCGCTGCTGAAAAGCGCAGACGTAGCCCACAAGGTACAGCACGCATCCGAATACGGGGTGGATGTACCCGAGGCTACCGTCAACTTCCAACAGGTCATGGAACGAGTGCGCACGTTGCGGCAAGAGGTGTACGAAGATGCCGATGCCCCTGAAATCTTCGAAGATATGGGCATCGAGGTAGCGCACGGTACAGCTCACTTTGTAGACGATCATACGGTGGCGATTGACACCGACACGGGCACACGCCATGTGCGTGGCGACCGTATTGTGGTGGCCACCGGAGCCCGTGCCATGACCCCTCCTATTGATGGGCTGAACGACGTGGAGTACCTCACCAACCATTCGCTCTTCGAAATCGATGAACAGCCTGACCACCTGGCAATTATCGGAGCAGGTCCCATCGGCATCGAAATGGCGCAGGCGTTTGCTCGACTGGGCTCGCAAGTCACGGTCCTCGAAATGGGCGATCGGATCTTGCGCAATGACCATCCCGAACTCACAGCCATGCTGCATGGGCGCCTGGAAGACGAAGGCGTGCGCTTTGTGCTCGAAGCCCGCGTCGAGCAGCTTGCCCCAACCGATGACGGACGGATACGCATCCAAGCCGCACACGACGACGGTCCCCAAACGATCGTGTCTGATGACGTCCTCATAGCAGCCGGACGCGTGCCAAACGTGGAAGACTTGAACCTGGATGCAGCGGGGGTTGCGTATTCTAATAAGGGAATTCCGGTTGACGATTCCGGGCGCACCAACCAGTCCCATATTCTGGCTGTGGGGGATGTCACGGGCCGCTACCAGTTTACGCACATGAGCGAACACATGGCCAAGACGGCACTGACCAAGGCATTACTTAAGGTGCCAGCAAGCTTCGACACTGAGCATGTTCCGTGGGTAACGTACACCGACCCTGAGCTGGCCCACCTCGGCGCCACCAAAGCCGATCTCGAATCGGAAGGCGTCTCGTTCACAACATATCGCTTCCCCTACTCAAAAGTCGATCGTGCCATCACCGACGGCGATACCCTCGGCGAAATCAAGGTGTATGCAACAGCCTGGAACGGAAAAATTCTGGGCGCAAGTGTTTTGGGCGCACGGGCCGGAGAGCTGATCAGCGAGTTTGCTGTGGCCATGCGCAATGGCGTAACACTCCGGTCCCTATCCGACACGATACACCCCTACCCATCGTATGGATTGGCGGTGCGGCGCGTAGCCGATCAGTGGTATGCGCAGAAGCAGTCGGCGCGCATCACGCGATGGGTACAGCGCCTGTTCGGATACAGCGGGCCCGTCATCGAGCCTGATCCTGAACGTGTCGTGTAGCGCTGCACCCGCCAAACACGCACCCTGCCAGGCACCGTAACGTGCCAGGCATACGTGTACAGACATAACGCGTTAGGCGGGTCAGCACGGTATCGCGTTTCCCCGAATCTGCCCTGAGTCTGCTATGAAAGGTTCAACGATCACAACACCCATCCTCGATAATCAATTTGCCGCTGACCGAATGCTGCGCAACGCGCTGGCCCACCAGTTGCCAAGCACTGTGTTCGACTCAGCCCACGACCGTCTCCATGAAGAAGGCGGCCGGCAACAACAACGGTATAAAGTGCGCCAGCAGGCCAATGAGCCTGAGCATCCCGGTCGGGTTCGCACCGAAGATGCCTGGGGGCACCCCATCCAGCAGGCAACCGTCCCTACATCGTGGACACAAGCACGACGTGCCATGACAGACCATGGGATGGTGCAGATGGCTCAAGGACAACCTTATGGGTCTCACAGCCGACTCGTGCAGATGGCCCTCATGCATCTGATGGCGCCCGAAGCACCTGGGCTTGCTCCCCTCATCGCCCGAACCGATGTAGCCGTATACACGCTACTGCGTACAGGCACTGCCGAGCACGTGAAGCACCTGGTGCCGCGCTTTACCAGCAAAGACCCGGATACCGCGTGGCTTTGCGATATTTGGGGCACCAGCCATCTCCTCTCCTCTCCGGACACCGCCCTTCAGGCCGCCAACGAGGATGGCACCTGGCATCTACACGGACGTGTGCTCACTCACAGCGCAACCTATCCCGATGCCGCTCTCATTGTAGCTCCCGATGCCGACGGCACCCGCCATCTCTTCCTGCTCAAAGAGCCCGCGAAAGCCTCTGGCCTACGTATCGACACCCCTGCGACTTCGGTAGCGCATCCCGAGGCTCCCACAGCTACGCTACAGCTTGACGGCGTTGCTGTTGAACATCTGACCGATACCGTGGGTCGCCGTGGCCCTGCGCCCTTTCTGCAGTACATATGGGACGCAGTCATTACGGTAAGTTGTATGCGGCGGGCATTGGCCCTGGCACGAGGCGCCGCTGAAACATGGCGAGTACAGGACAAAGAGTTGGCCTATAACACGCTGATACAGGAAACGCTAGCTGATATGCAGGCCCGCTATGAATCCGCCTTTAACCTGACTGCCCGTTGCGTGCAAGCGCTGGGGCGTATGGAGGCTGAACACCAGGATGCCGCCGAAGCGCTCGTACCGCTCCTGGCTCCGCTGGCCAAGCATCATGCCTTGCATCAAGCGGGCCATGTGAGCGCCCGTGCGCTGCACATATGGGGACAACCAGCACTGCGCTCACAAACAGGCCTAACAGCCACACTCGACCGATTGCGGGCTCAGACCACAACCAATGGCACCCCACATGATATGGCGCTGCATCTGCTGCATGTCATTGAGCACAAGCAGCAATTTGGCAGTCTGCGTACCGACTTCAAAGATACGCTTCGTGGGCTCTCAGTCGAAACGCTCGTCCCGTCCATGAAGGCTGCCGTATTGGCCTTTCGCGATGCAAATGACTGGATCAAAGACGCCCGTGCAGCAGGCGGCGAAACCCTGGAGGCGGGCGCTGGACGCTTTGCACATACCGTGGGGAATGCCCTGTCGGTAGCGCTCATGATTGATCATGCCGAGTGGGCGTTGCGCACCCAGCAAGACGGGCGCCCTGCTGCTGCGGTAGAACGATTTGCAACCACTCCCCTAAATCATATCAGCGATCTGGATCCGCACGACGCGTACGTGCTCACATGGGACTTCAACTGCCCCACGCTCTTCGATTGCCACTCGGGCACTGCCGGCGATGCATCGCTTAAAGCAGTTGACTCGCTCTTGGCTACCTGACCCTGACGCGACCGTCGTCGCCATCTTTACCTACAAAGCGATTAGGCGGCGATCAACGTCAGTAAACCGGTATCAGCAAACTCGTCATTAGCACGGTGGCCCCGTGCCTTGGACTGAGCGTTGCGGGGAAGCTCGCTCGGTCTGGGGCACGGGGCCACTGTGCGTATAAGGGATGCAGGGGCGAGGCGCTTACAACTGAATCCGGTAGCCGAATAGGAAGCGGCTCACGTCGAACGAATTAAATGTGCTATACTCCCCAAACAGCGCGCCGCGTCCGAGTGGATATTCGGTACCCACGAAGACATTGGTTACGATGCCCAGGCGCAACGCCCGTGCACTGGCCACTCCTAACCCAACGCCTGCATAGGGCTCCAACGGTTGCCCCGTTTGCTCTTGCACAAGCGTACTACCAAATGAGTAGGCTGCGTTTGCCGTAATCGCCAGCGAGGTGGTGCTTGGGCTGGAAGCCAGCGCAACCTCGGGCATGAAGCGGAACCGCGACGACGGCGTGTTGCGGTAGTCTGCCCGAATGCCAATTTGATACTGTGTAGGACCCGTTCCGGCGCGGAATCCTGTTACTGGCATCACGCTCGTGAGCGGCCGTCCGAAGAACGAACGATAGAATCCCCCCGAGGTGCGCGGCGGCCGGTCAGTTGATTGCTGCGTAGACTCTTCTTGCTCGCCGCGACCTTCCTGACTGCGGGCGCGCTCCAGTTCTTCTTCTTGGCGGCGTATCTGTCGGCTCATCTCGTCGATGCGGGCACGCAAGTCAGCCACGCGTTCATCTTCATCGGCACGCTGAGCGCGTGCTTCGTTATCCCGAGCTGCGTTATCGCGGGTGTCTTGGTCGCGCAAGTCGCGCAGCGCACGTTGCACAGTGCGCTCGACATCTTCGTCGGTGAGGGTGCGCTCGCCATCGTCGGTACGTTCGCTGAGGGCGTCGCGCACGGCCTGGCTAATGGACTCGGCACTTACATCGGAGGAGACTGCCTCTTCATCTGATCCCAGACGGCGCACTTCCGGTTCGCCCTCTCCAAATCGGATGTACACGGCCCCGACTTCGGGAACAGGAATCGTCATCGACTCGCCCGACAGGTTCGAGCGTGCCGGCTGGGCTTCGGCAGCTTGCTGCACGGTATCGCGGACACCGGTCATCTGCTGTTCCATCTGCTCCAGCCGCTCAAGGCGTTCTTGCAACTGCCGCTCCTCCACGCGCTGCTCCAGCGAATCGACACGAGCCTGTAGGCGCTCTGCTTCGGTGGGCGCACGCTGCTCGGGCTGCTCGGGCTGCTCGGGTTGCTCTGCCTGCACTGTTTCACGGCGTTCACGGCGATCGTTGCCGCCAATGCCAAACGACACACCGATGGCGTACATCAGATTGGCTTGAAGGTCAGTATTTGCAGTGGTTTCTGTACGTTGCGCTTCTGTAAATACCGAGCGCAGCGAGCCTGTCAAACTGAAGTTATTTCCGACAGGAATATCGAGTCCGGCCCCTGCCGTAGCAAAGAACCGATCACTGGGAAGCGGAGCTGCATCCGGGATATCATTGCTGTAATCAGACATAATGTCGAGGTAGCCCCCACCCAAGATGGCGTACGGAGAGATGCGTGCATTTCGATTGGCCGGTTGGGGGATGAGGCGCAAACGGGCTTCCCCGCCGTACATCTGGATGCTCTGGAAGGAACCGGTGACCTCGTCGAACAAGGCATTTCCTTCAGTGCCGCGTGCATAGAAACCGTGTACGCTGAGCACCGAGCCCAACCGTACGCCTGCATTCACGCCACGCAGGGTCTGGTCTTTGGGCATGCCGAGCGCATCATCCCACTCAATACGCCCAAGGAACGGATCCACCGAGAGCCGCACGCCGCGGAGTCCGTCGCCAAACTGCTCGCGTACGGACGCATCGAGACCCGTACCCTCATTTAGGGGACGGCCGCCCAGAAAGAGCGTAACTCCGGCACGAAGCGACGGGTTAAGCACGCGCTCTTCCTCCGATGCCACACCGCTGTCTTCGCTCAAAAACGTAGCCGCAGGATTATAGCGATAGCCAAGCACAGAGCCCCCAACAGAGAGGCGATATCGGTTGTAGGAGTAGGTGATGCCGCCACCGAGCGAGGTATAGATCGTTCGGTTTTGGTCTACCCCCTCGGCATCAAACTGCAAGACTCCTGTACCAAAGCTCAGGTATGGGATGAGGCCCTGGGTACGCAGGTTGGCCCGCAAGCGCGCACCATAGCGGAGCAAATCTACCTCGCGGTCGATGGGCGCAAGTTGGTCGAGTTGGCTAAAGTCGGTTTCGAAACTGGGCCCATAGAAAGCCTGGCCTGCAATTTCGAGATACTGCCCCAGGTTGATACCCAACTCACCACCATAGAGGACATCGGAGCGGAGGCCCGATTCGTTTTCCCCCTGAAACCACTCTACTGTGGGCGAGAACGTGTAGCCTACGCTGCGCTCTTGGGCCTGCGTGAGAGGGCTGAGCGCTGCGGTGGCAATAAGCAGCATAGATCCCACAAGAAGCAGGCGCAACCTTGAAAAGCACTGTGGTAAGCGAAAAAACTGTATCATATCATGCATAGAATAGAGTGTAAAGCATCCGCCAACAACAAAGCGGTCGAGGAGACAAGACGGGCACAGGGCATATGGCAATTATTTTGTGCCCCGATACTGTTTTAGTCGTCGTACCACACAGCCGCTGGTGTTTCAGCAATACGGTCAAGCCGGAGCACAAGCGTCCCGTTAACAGGCTGGGTAAGCCCTGCATAGCGATCAGGAGCATATGCATTTAAATCCACCTCGCTGCGCGGCTGGTCAGCATTTAAGCGCAGTCCCCCGTCGACAATGTTGAACCGGATGAGTTCAGGCAGAAGCAATTCGCGCCGGTTTTCCTCGGCTACCTGACTGAAGTCTACGCGCACCTCGTTACGCCGGGTGCTGAACTGTCCACTAATCTGCGAACTTCCATCGCTTCCTTCCATCCGGTACACCAGATTGACCGTCGCATTGCCGCCAAAGAACTCCAGGCGCGGCGAACGATCAGAGGTTACCAGAGTGTCGCTCAATACATTGAAGTTATCGACACCAGCGACCGTAAACTCAAAGCGGTCGAAGGTATACGTGCCTTCCAGATCAGAAGGAGCAGGACCCGACTCGTCCCCCCCGCATCCAGCAAGCACGAGTAGGCCAACCAACAGCCCTATAGGTGCAATGTGGACGCAGAGCCTGTGGTAAACGGAACGGATAAAAGACATTAGTGGAGGGCGTATAATTCGTGTCATGAAGAAAGGAGGTGTGAGTGACAAACGGCAGGATAGACCAGAATACAAGAACAGGTTTTGCCAAGACCCGCCCTTACAAACAATTGGTTGCACAGGAAGCAGATGGATACCCGGGCAGTCTCGGACATTTCGGTGCGCCGATAGTGGATTATGTGCTGTCGAAGCTTGCCCAGGAACAAGTGTACAAGACGATACTGCTTTTTTCTGCTACGAACGTGTGATTTTGGAGTGCTCCGTCTAAAGAACTGGAGTAGATTACCCCCTCACCAACAACGTGCCGCCACTGTGACTCTCGTATTTACACCGCTTTGATTTCCCCCACGTCGACCTTCCGAGGCATCGGTCCATGCATCATGGCGACGGTTGAAGTGCCGCTGCAGCGTTATGGGTAACTCAAAAGACAATGCACAAACGCCTCGGCCGCACTCCTCCAACAAAAACGGGGGCTTGTGTATGAAGTGTGCATCACCGGTCAGGCCACACAACGACCAGCCTGCGGTAGCCGCCCAAGAGGGAAGCAGTTATTCGGTATCGGACGGAGATGGTGTGGGCGCGGCGTTGCGCAGGAGGTCGCGGATGCGGGCCAGCACCATGTGAATCGCCACATGGTTCTTGCCACCGCGCGGAATGATAACGTCCGCTTTTCGCTTCGAGGGCTCCACAAACTCAAGATGCATAGGACGCACAGTCTGCTCGTACTGCGTGAGCACCTCTTCGATGGTGCGGCCGCGCTCCTCCAGATCGCGCCGGATACGCCGTATCAGCCGCACATCGTCTGCCGTGTCCACGTAGATCTTGATGTCCATTTGGGATTCGAGCACCTGTTCAGCCAGCACCAGGATTCCCTCAACGATGATGACTGGGCGCGACTCGACAGTGCGCGTTTCTTCGAGGCGGCAGTGCGACGTGAAGTCGTATACTGGTTTTTCGACTGCCTCATTCTGCAGGAGAGCATTCAGATGCTTGCGCATCAGGTCCGTTTCGAGCGCATTGGGGTGGTCGAAGTTGAACGAGCCGCGTTCTTCAGGCGGCAAGTGACTCAGATCGCGGTAGTAGGCGTCATGATCAAGAATAGCGATGCGATCGGCCCCGATGGCGTGTACGATCCGCTTCAGAACGGTTGTTTTGCCCGATCCAGAGCCTCCAGCAATTCCGATACAGACAGGACGCTGCATGCTGCAATGGACCAGCGAGTGAAGAGAACGCGGGCTGCGGTCAAGGGGTCGGCATTAGCAACGCATATACACATGCCAGGTGTTCGTGGCCTCGTCGTGCGTCAGCGCATCTTCGGCAAACGAGAAGCCATCAGGATGGTCTTCCCATTCTTCAAGCGCCTCGAAGTCTTCAGCCGTTTCTTGCATGACATAGTTCACGAACTGGCCGCGCTGGATGTCGAGCTCCTCGCTCGGTACCGGTTCATAGCCATCGCCCATGTCTTCCTCGAAGTGCACGACAGCACGGGTCTCGTAAGTATGCGCGTCGTCCCACGCTGTACGGTGCGCCTCCGGAAGCAAGTCCCACACGAAGCGATCCTCAATATACTCGTTTAGGATGGGACTAATTGTGTCCCGCCAGTAATCGACCGGGGTTCCCACCCCAGGTACCTCGTCTGTAATGCCAAGCTGGTAGTTAGGAATCAGGTCGTCGGGCCGCAGCAATCCGAACAGCCCCGAGATAATGATTCCGTTTTCGAGCAAGCGGCGCTGGGCTCCTGTGGGGAGGTTTGCAAAGTCCATAGCCGCGTACATAATTCCAGGGCTGTACCGATCGAGCGCCGACATTAGCGGCGCGTCGTAGATTTCGGTATTAACGCGAATGGCTTCGTCGAGCGCGGGCCCATCTAAACCAAAGAGTTCGGCCAGGGTGTCCTCGTCGTGCTGCTCGATGACAGTTTGGAGCGTGTCGATGAGGGCACGCCGCTCGGGATTAAGCGCATCAAAATAGTTAAACGTGCCCGATGTTCGATAGTCGAACATGTCGGGCGCAAACGGATTGCCTCCAGGTTGTTTCTGATCTGAGGGGGCCAGCAGAACGGTAAGGTTGGGCATGTAGGGAGGGCAACACAGAATGAATGAGGATAGGCGTGCACGGGGCGACGCAGCACAGCGGGCTCCTAACAGAGGGTGGGTAACATGCCAGTGCGTTCCCCACGCACAGGCAATCGTGCATGGTCAAGTACAGGAGCGGTTACGACGGGGGCTGATCCTCCTGTTGTTTTTTCAGCTCATCCAAGAGTGAGTCGATGTCGTTTCGGATGTTGTTAGCACGGGCTTGGGCATCGGCCACGAGCGCGTCGCGGGTGCGGCGCGCGTCGCTGCTGGTGCCCCCCGGGCCGGCAAGGTCTCGCACATATGAGCCGGTTTGTGAAGCAAACTGCTCAATCTGGTACGCCAGGCGACGACGGGCATTGGGGCCCCGCTGTGGGGCGAACAACATGCCCAATCCAAACCCAATGGCGCCGCTAATGAGCGCACTCCAGACGGCGATACGATTCGTGTTGTGTTCAGACATGGCATCCTCGGATACAGTCAGGATGAACATAAGTTAAGGCGGCGAAGACGGCCTAATGTAACAGGCGTATGAACGCACCAGTACCCACTTGGGAGTACCCACTAAGGTACTGCGAAGTGGTGTGCGCTGCAAACGCCAGCGCCTACAAGATAACATCTTGCAGAAATCGCGCCATCCCCAGCGTATCGTCATCACTCGGTAGCAATGGGCCGGAGTGCAGCAAGCGCGTTTCATGCGGTTTTTTCTTGCCCACTCTTCTGCAGGTCAGCGTTTGTAGCCTTGGCATGCAGAGTCATATAACAGAAACCGTCTGTACTTCCACCATTATGGTACCGACTCTGCGTGTTTCTTGCAAGCCGACGGAGCCGAATGCACATGAGCACTTGGTTGAGAATGCCGTGCACAGAGTGGGCGGTGAACCCTGCAAGGCGATGACACATTGAGCAGGGAACGATTCGTGTAGCTCGAAGTGACTATATCGTCGCATTTTGATGCGCACGCGCCCCCATGCCTTTACGTAGCGTGGAGCGCAGGATTCGAGTCCAGCTTCAGACTCGCACACTCCGCGGGCATACTGCGCCGCGCGCCCCTGCTGCCGCCCGAACGGCCGCGAAGCGTTCGCCAGACGTACAGCACAGGTCTTGTGTTGCAGTTTCTGGCTTCCTCATAGGGTCCTGCTGGTAGTTCTACCGGTACCGATGAAGCGTCTCTCTTACCAATGTGTTGCCCACCCTCATGCACGATACCCCTTTTGTCGTTCAACATACTGACGATTTCGCTTACCTCGATGAGGGACCGCGCGATGCGGGGCATCCACCGATTGTGCTGCTTCATGGCATGCTGGGCGAATTGAGCAACTGGACCGATACCATTCATTGCCTTGCCGAGGCCGATTATCGCGTCATTGCACCGGTTATGCCTGTGTATGACCTGCCCTTGCGGAAAACCAGCGTGCCCGGGCTTGCCGATTTTCTGGATGACTTTGTGCAGCGCCTGAACTTAGAGCAAACTATCCTGGTGGGCAACTCGCTTGGAGGCCACATCGCGCTGCTCTATGCCCTCGACCGCCCTGAACGCGTGGCCGCTATGGTCTTGTCCGGGTCATCCGGCATTTATGAGGCACATTTGGGCACGTCTACCATGCGCCGCTACGATCGCGACTTTATCCGCGAACGAACCGAGTTGACCTTCTACGATCCTGCCCATGCTACCGAAGAACTCGTCGACGAAATGCTCGATGTAGTAAGCGATCGTCCACGCGCCCTGCGGCTCATTAAAATTGCACGCTCGGCCGATAAGGAAATCGTGACCGACCAGCTCAGTCAACTCGAAATGCCCACCTTGCTTGTCTGGGGAAACAACGACGTGATTACACCTCCAGACGTCGGAGAGGAGTTCCGGGATGAGATGCCCAATGCTGAACTGCACTTCATCGACAAATGTGGCCATGCGCCTATGATTGAACACCCGCACGCCTTTAACGAAATCATGATGGGCTGGCTGCGCCGTCTGACAGAAACGCCGGCAGTGGCATCCGTCTCGTAACGTTCGGTCTTGCAGTATACGGTCTCGTAACGCTTTGTAGAGCACCCTTTGGCTTGTGCAGTACCGTCTTGTATTCTGTACACCTGTCCGTCCAATGTCGTGTGTACCCTACGGTTTGGGAGCCCTACAACAGCACGACTCATCCCCTACACCAACAAATCCCGCCTGGCACACTGCTTGTCTCTAAGTAGTAGCGAACGTGGATACGACATTCCATCGTTCATGACCCCGTGGTCATGTACCGCGGAGGCCTCCGTTGCCAGGCAAGCATGTACGGGTGAGCATGCTCGCCTGGCTTTTTTTGGGTACGCAGCGCTCCTGCATAACGCCAGCGCAGATGGAAAATCAACGCCGATTATTCTCTCGGAAGACGTCGGAAGACAAGGACACCGGTTCAAAGACGGCGGCGGCATGCGAAATGTAGATGTACGAAAAGAGGCGGTCTGTGCACAACGAAACACCGCTGGGAATGGAAGGGTGCTATACGCACTCGTACTTCCGTGTCATCTATCCAACGTAGCTTATGGCTGATCATTCAACATGGGACACGACCCCCGACCTCTCTATTGATCCCGAGGCTTCCTATCGGGCCCACATTGAAACTCCGAAAGGAGACATTGTGCTCACGCTTTACCCCGAGCATGCCCCGAAGACGGTCAATAACTTTGTGTTCCTGGCCGAGCAGTCTTTTTATGACGGTCTCTCATTTCACCGCGTCATTGACGGCTTTATGATTCAGGGCGGCGATCCTACAGGGACAGGACGTGGTGGACCTGGATACACGTTTGAAGATGAGGTTGAAGACAATCCGCTTACCCACGACCTCGGCGTTATCTCTATGGCCAATGCGGGCCCCAACACCAACGGCAGCCAGTTTTTCATCACACGGGCTCCCCAACCGCACCTCGATGGCAAGCACACAGTGTTCGGTGAAGTCAAAGAGGGCCAAGACGTGGTTGATGCAATTGAGCAAGGCGACGCTATGCACACGGTAACCATCACCAAAGAGGCATGAGCATTTCGCGATATATCGGCCCCGGTATGGCATTCGCGGTCTTGATTGGGGTCACCATGTTGGCAATCACCATACAGCTGTTCACGATAGACACCATGCTTGGCTTCGCAGCGATTATGGTGTTTATTGGTTCTGCCTTTGTGTACAGCGCAATGGAACTGGCCAACCGTACGCTCTCCGAAAAGGCGCTTCTTGTAGCACTGCGTGTGCGCGCCATTGGCCTGGTGCTCATTGGGCTTGGCACTTTCTTCGGTGCCCTGATGTATCTTGTGTTTTGATACAGACGAAGCCTGTCATGATAAAGCCTGTCATGATAAAGCCTGTCATGATAAAGCCTGTCATTGGTGAGCAGCGTCTCGCCCTCTGTCGCCCCGACCCGTCGGAGGAACCAACTCCGCATGCGTCGTCGGTGTATGGAGGGATGGACAAGTGGACGGTTGGAGGAGTACACCGTCCATCCTCTCACCTATTCGTCTGTCTACACCCACATTGAGGCCGAAGGCTGACTGACGAGGTACATCCAGTGTCGTGCAGAGGAACGATCCTACAACGGGGCAACCTCTTACAACGGGCCAACCGGATTGGGTATGATAGCCCTCCTCACAAAAATATTGACCGAGCCGAACAGTACCGAAAGCGTTCGGCACAAGTTACCCCGCTCGGCCCCGCTGCTGCTGTAGACGTCTGCGCCGAGTAGCGCTCTCAGTCTCCAGCTACCAGCACAGTTCCTTCATCACTTTTAGATTACCACTACAAAAAGAACGCCACGCCTCCGGCTTTTGTGGAGGCGTGGCGTTGCTCATAGGTGCGAGAACGAAGGGAACTCCTTCGTTCACGCAAAACCACGACATGCCAACGGTGCTCAATCGCTGACCGAGAGGTTCTAAACAGGCCTCATTCGAACTTTGCCGCTGCCCCGCCCCTTCGTATCGTTGCGCTGCATCAACGGATCGCAGAGGATCGGCCTACTGCTTACGCCTTTAGAAGTGACGGTTCGCTCGGGCTCGTTCTGTGAAGCATGTTTGGCTAAAACCTCTAATACCCTGACACTGCATGAAGCGCAGGGGTCGTGGATGGGGCTGGAGGGCCCCAGAAAAGATTTGAACCGACCAACGTGTTGCTAATCCATCATTTTACGCAAAAACGCAGGTGTATCCGAGTCGTTATTGCGCGACCGCTTGTTGCGTCCTTCGCGGTCGTCTACATCGTCGGCCCGCAGCCGGCGGATACGCGGCGTATCCTGCTGCGCACTGTCTGATGCATCAGAGGAATGGGATTGATTTGCAGAAGAGGGACTGTCGTTGTTAGCGTCGTTGGGGGTCTCTTCATCGCTCGGCGGAGCGCTTCGGCGTTCGTAGGCGGGCTTGTCCAGGATACGCAGGTTGTTTTCACCTTTGTACTGATACGACGACCCGCCATCAAGCGGAACAGTCCGTCGCACACCACCCTGGTTCTGCCCCCGCTGGTCCGGCTGTGATTGCTGTGATTGCTGTGATTGCTGTGATTGCTGACGTGGAGCGGATGCCGAACCGTGGGTCGTTTCGTCGGACCCCCGCTCGAACCCTGTCGCAATGACTGTGACACGCATCTCTTCGCCCATGTCTTCGTCGATAACCGTGCCGAAGATCACTTCCACATCTTCGCCAGCCTCGCTTTGAATCACCCCCGTTGCTTTGGTCGCTTCGCGCAGCCCCAGCGATGGACCCGACGTAATGTTGACGAGCACATTCGTAGCTCCCGCAATGGTCAGCCCATCAAGCAACGGACTGCTGATTGCTTGCACTGCTGCTTTCTCGGCTCGATCGCTTCCCGATGCAGTTGATGACCCCATCAGCGCCGTGCCCCCGTCCTTCATGGTTGTCTTCACGTCGGCGAAGTCCAGGTTGATAACGCCATGCACGGTGATCAGGTCGCTGATGCCGCGTGTAGCGTTGTAGAGCACTTCGTCGGCCTCGGCGAAGGCTTCGACCAAGCTGGTGTTGTCATCAACAATGTCGAGCAACCGCTCATTGGGAATAACGATCAGCGTGTCAACGTTCTCGCGGAGCAGTTCGATGCCTTCTTCGGCAGTGCGCATGCGGCGCCCTCCTTCACAGGCAAAGGGCTTCGTGACAACGGCCACCGTAAGGATGTCCATGTTGCGCGCAATGGATGCCACAACGGGTGCTCCCCCGGTACCGGTGCCGCCCCCCATGCCTGCGGTAATGAAGACCATGTCGTAGCCTTCAAGGGCCTGCTCAATTTCATGGCTGTTTTCCTCGACAGCTTCGGCCCCGACTGTGGGGCGTGCTCCCGCTCCCAATCCTTTAGTGAGGGTGCGCCCGGCCTGCACTTTCTGCGAGGCCTTGTTTTCCGCAAGCGCCTGGGCATCCGTGTTAACGGCAATGAACTCGACGCCCCCACGAATGCCCTTATCCACCATGTTGTTGATGGCATTCCCCCCTCCGCCGCCAACCCCGACGACACAGATTTGGGCTTCTTCATTCGCAGCGTCGTCAAACGAGAATCGAGAGCTAAAGTCGTTATCCATGGGTCCCTCCAGGTTGGATACAAATACAGACGCCCGTGGCATTCACGAAATGAGCGGTTTCGTGATATGTTTGCACGTTACGTTAGCGTATGACGGTGTGGAAAATATGTTCAACGCTTTTGTAATTTAGAAATCAGGGTGCGCTTTGTCAAAGGTCCTCAAAAACCATGCGTCATTTTTTAATAGATGGATGTTCTCTCATGCTATGAGCAACGAGCATCCATAACAGCAAGGCCCAGACTAGAGCAATGAACGACAGCAGCGGGCATGCCTTACCAGGTGCGTCCCGTAATACTGCGCTCTATCAAACTACACGCTCACAGATCATACTATTGCACTATCTATTGAGAACCTATTCTACCTTTTTGGTCGCAGATCAGTAGCATGTAATGAACGCTCACCTGCTCATCTTCCAGCGTGTGTTGCCCTGTTGGCCGGAGGGTTGCAAATGACTCCGATGGCTTGCAACTTAATGGTCTGCGACTCCGATAGCCTGTAGGAGCCAACGTGGATTATCTACCGTTTATCTACTGCAATATTGAGAAGGGCACTTCGTTAGACAATACGAACGTAGCACATACACGTGCCAAAATGTAACAAAGGAAGGCGGCTCTTGCAAGATCGTTAGATATCGATGACTGGATGTTAGTGGAGTTCTGTCCCCTATGAAGGGAATAGCTCTTGACTACAGCTCATCAAACCATGCTTTCATGCGGGCAGCCAGCCGGTCCATGAGTGTTTGCCCTTCGTTGTGCCCATTGCTCTGGGCACGCACGTCTTCGCTCAATGTCGTACCGCCAATAATTTCGGGCTGCATACCGTAGAGCACCAGTCCAACGCCGGTTGCGAACTTGGGGTCGCTCACCTCCTCCACCAGACCGTCGCCCAGTCCCATGGGGCGCCCGATGCGCGCTTCCATACCCAGCACCTCGGCAGCCAGTTCGGCGGTGCCCGGAATAAGCGATCCGCCGCCGGTGAGCACACAGCCTACGCCAAGGTGGTGACCGTATCCGCTTCGCTGCTTGATCTCAATGGCTGCAATCTCCAGAATCTCTTCCATCCGTGGTTGAATAACCTGGGCCAGCGTGTCGCGTCCGATGGTTTTTTCGGGACGCCCCCCAATACCCGGAATCTCAATCTGCTCATTCGGATCGGCAAAGTCAACAAGGGCGGTACCAAACTGCCGCTTGAGCTGCTCAGCCTGATCTTTCATCACGCTTACGCCTTTGCCAATGTCATCAGTCACCTTATTGCCAGCAACAGCAATTACAGCCGTATGGCGAATAGTGTGATCCTCAAACACGGCAATGTCGGTGGTGCCTCCTCCAATGTCGATGAGCGCCACCCCCACCTCTTTTTCGTCTTCGTGCAAGACCGCAAACGAGGAAGCCAGCGGCTCCAGCACAATGTCAGCCACCTGAAAGCCGGCTTTCTCGATACAGCGATATATGTTCTTTGCTGCCGAGATCAATCCGGTAATAATATGCACGTTGGCTTCCATACGCACCCCGCTCATGCCTACGGGATCGGCCACCCCATCTTGGCCATCTACGATAAACTCTTGGGGAATGACGTGCAGAATCTCGCGGTCGGCAGGCATAGACACCTGCATGGTGTCTTCGAGCAAGCGCTGCACGTCTTGCGACGTGATCTCTCCCGATCGGATGGTAACGACACCGCGGCTCTGAAAGCTCTGCACATGGTCGCCAGCGATGCCTACGATGACGTTGTGCACTTCGACGCCGGCAGCACGCTCGGCTTCCTGAATGGCCTTGCGCACCGCATTGACCGTGCGGTCGATGTTAACAACCACCCCGCGGTTGAGGCCATCCGAGGCGGCCATGCCCATCCCCAAAATGTTGACGCGCCCCAGCTCATCCTCTGCCGCGACGACAGCACACACTTTGGTCGTTCCAATATCGACCCCTACTACGATATGTTCATCCATAAGTACGCTCAACGATTGCGTAGTACAAAAGAGACGGGTGCTCCGCGCGATCACTCGGCGCAGGCGTTTGCCCCAGAACGCCTTAATGTGCTACGGCCGGGTAATAACTTGACCGTCAAACCGCAGGTCGATGGTGCGAACCGAATCTGCGTGCGGAAGCACATGCGATTGAAACGCGTGGAAGCGTTCAAGTTTGTTGCGATAATCAGCGGTGCCCAGTTGCACCGTTATCGTATATCCATCAGGATGGCTTACGTACAGACGCACTGCGTGGTCGGGATCCGTACGAAGGCCGGAAACCATGCTGCGAACCGTATCGGCACGGGCCAAAGCGCGCAGGGCCTCCTGGGTAGCTGGGCGTACAACTGATTCATTTGCATGATACGAAACGGAGTCGTCGTACACCAACGGGACGTCAAAGGTTGTGTCGGTACGTGCGGGCAGGGCATGGCCATCTGCATCCAGAAAGAATCGGGGCGTGCCGTCGGGAGCTACCCAACGGCCTTGGGGCGTGCGCTCTTCGACGTGCACATGCATCTGATTGCGAAACGGCTGCACACGCACCTGGCTCTCGGCAAACCAGGGATGGCGCACAAGACGATCGGCGGTACGCTCGGGGTCTACCTCACGGAGCGGCTGACCGCGTTGCAGTTCTGTGAGCGTACGCACCGAGTCGGGCGAGAGCACGGTGGCTCCTGTTACGTGGATGGATTCCAGCGTGCCTCCAACAAACCAACGCCAGCCCAGGGCCCCGAGCAGCACTATGAGTCCTGCAGCAACTACAGCAGTAGCAATGCGCCCCGGCCGATGGGCCTCCCCGTGCAGCAAACGGCGAATGGACAGCTTCATGAGGCGTCAGCAGCATTGGCAGGGTCGGCATAGCGGTCGTTCAGGTGCTCAATGAACGTGCGACTGGCCCGCCAAATATCGCCGGCGCCCAGCATGAGCACCACATCGTGGGGACGTACAAGGTCGAGCAGCCGGTCGGGAAGAGCCGAAAGGTTCGGCACCCATTGCACGTTCTGATGCCCAAAGGCACGGGCCCGTTCGGCCAGACGTCCGCCGCTCACTCCGTCAATAGGCGATTCGCGTGCGCCATAGATCTCGGTAAGAACGAGCACATCGGCGTTAAAGAAGGCCCGCGCAAAGTCGTCGAGCAGATCGCGGGTGCGCGAGTATAGGTGCGGTTGAAAGACAGCCACCAGGCGACGGTTGGGAAAGCCGTTGCTGGCAGCATCAAGCGTGCCGCGCAGGGCCGTGGGGTGGTGTGCATAGTCGTCGATGACGGTGATGTCTCCTACCTTGCCCACCTGCTCAAAGCGCCGCTGCACGCCCGAAAACCGCCCCAGTCCGTCGCGAATGTGCTCGAACGGGATGTCGAGTTCATCGCCCACCGCTACGGCAGCCAGCGCATTCCGAACGTTGTACATGCCCGGTACCGAGAGCGCAATGCGCCCTAACGTTTCAGAGCCGCGCATCACCGTAAACGAGGTTCCCAACCCTTCGTGCACAACCTCTTCAGCCCGAATCTGCGCCTGACGCGTGGTGCCATAGGTAATCACGCGTCGCTCAATCTGCCCCACGATGGCCTGTACATTCGGGTCATCGAGACACACAATGGCTGCACCGAAGAACGGTACGCTATTGGCATACTGCACAAACGCCTGTTTGATGTCGTCAAGGTCGTCGTAGATGTCGAGATGATCGACGTCGATGCTGGTAATAACCGCAAGCGACGGGGTCAGCCGCAGGAACGTACGATCGTACTCGTCGGCCTCAATGACGATAATATCGCCCTCGCCCGCTACAGCGTTAGATCCGAATACGGCCACTTTGCCTCCTACGATGATAGTTGGGTCGAAGGCGCCCTCGGTGGTTACCAGACCCGCCATGGAGGTGGTGGTCGTTTTGCCATGTGTACCGGCAATCCCCACGCCGAACTTCATACGCATCAGCTCGCCCAGCATTTCGGCGCGGGGGATGAGCGAGATGCGGCGCTCGGTAGCCGCTTTCGTCTCTGGATTCTGTGTCGGGTCAATGGCCGAGGAGTAGACCACCACGTCGGCCTCGCCCACCTGCCCGGCATCGTGGCCTTTGTAGATGGTTGCCCCCAGCGATTCGAGATGCGCTGTTACATCGCTTTCGGTCAGGTCGGATCCGGTAACGCGGTAGCCGCGGTTCAGCAGCACCTCGGCAATAGAGCTCATGCCAATGCCACCAATACCCACCATGTGTACCTGGCGAATGCGCCCCAATGCGGGTTGTCGTCGTCGGGTTGTACTCATGAAGTAGGGGGGATGCAACAGCAATCTATGAACGAGCGGTGGCCAGGCGGAGCACGTCGCGGGCAATGGTGCGTGCGGCATCGGGCCTCGCATGATCGTGCGCTGCCGTCGCCATAGCAGCCCGGCGCGCAGCATCATTGAGGAGCGGATGCAGCGTATCCCGAAGATCGGTGGTCAGTTCATCTTCCGGCAAAAGCACCGCTGCACCAACTTCGCTTAGACTACGCGCATTTTTGGTCTGATGGTCTTCGACTACGTTGGGGGAGGGAACGAGCACAGCGGGCGTGGCAGTAGCCAGCAGTTCGCTGCACGTAAGTGCCCCTGCGCGGCACAGCGCCAGGTCGGCCACAGCGTAGGCTTCATCCATCCGGTCGATGTACTCCATAAGGCGCAGCCGCGGGTGAGCTGTTAAGGTGCGGTCGAGCGCCTCGTAGTAGCGCGTACCCGTCTGCCACCAGATATGCACATCCGGATAGGCTTCCAGCAGCGCCTGGTAATGCGTGCGCAGTGCCTCATTGAGCGCAGCGCTGCCCAGCGATCCGCCCGTCACAAGCAGCACAGTGTCGGTTGCGGAAAGGGCGTGGCGCGTGCGGGCAGCCTCGGCATCCGCCTGTAACAGCGCAGGACGGATGGGGTTGCCGCTTAGGTGCGTTCCCTCATCCGGAAGAGCTGACTGGGCTTCGGGAAAGGCCACGTGCCGCGATGCTGCAAGGGGACTTAGCAGCCGGTTCGTTACGCCGACGTAGGCATTCTGCTCCTGCATAACCAGCGGAATTCCGCGCAGCCATGCTGCCATACCGACTGGACCGGCCACGTACCCGCCAGTACCCACAACCACATCTGGATCAATGGCTCCCGTAAGCCGCCAGCTCTGCACCAGTCCCCGGATCAGCTTGACGGGAAACGAAAGGTTATCCCATGTCCAGGCGCGCTGGAATCCGCTCACAGTAATGGGATGAAGCGCATACCCGGCCTGTGGCACAGCACGCGCTTCGAGACGGTCGCGCGTGCCGGCAAACACCACGACCGCATCGGGATGCACGTCGCGAATGGCGTCAGCAATGGCAATGGCCGGATATACGTGGCCGCCGGTGCCGCCACCAGCGATTAAAATGTGAGGAGGGCGAGGGTTCATGCAGCGTTGGCGTACGTCTGTCGCGAGATATTGAGAAGGATGCCGACCATCACGCCATTGGCCAGCATCGACGTGCCGCCGTACGACACGAAAGGCAACGGCAGACCGGTTACGGGCAGTAGCCCGCACGACACCCCTGCATGGATGAATCCATACAGTACGATTAGGGTGGTAAATCCGGTTGCTAAGAACGCGCCAAGAGGGTCGGGGGCGTCGCGGGCGATGCGCAAGAACCCCCGGAAGAGAAGTAGGCCGAAGGCAGCAAGCAGCGCAAGCGCCCCCACTAAGCCATACTCCTCGGCAATAATGGCAAAGATAAAGTCATTGTAGGGCGTAGGTAAGAAATCGCGCTGTGTACTCTTTCCGGGTCCTACGCCGGTAATGCCCCCCATGGCAAATGCAATGCGCGCCTGCTCGGCCTGATAGCCCTCGCCTCGGGGGTCGAGCACATGCTCAGCCTCGGTCGTATCGAACATGTCGGTGCCCAAGAACGACTCAACACGCGCTGCGCGGTGCGGCTCTGCGATAATCAGGCTAATGCCCATCACCAACCCGAGCATGGTTAGCAGTCCAATCTGGGCAGCACTCACACGAGCCACGAAGCACATCGCGATGACGCCCATCACCATGACCGCGGAGGTCGACAGGTCTTCCAGTCCAACCAAAAGCACTGTTGCTCCCACCCACACAAGGATAGGCAAGAACGACCGCCCAAAGCTTTTGATATACTCCTGTTTCTGTGTGAGTAACACCCCTACATACAGCAGCAGCGCCACGCGAGCCAGGTCGGAGGGCTGAAAGCCGACCCCACCCAGTTCCAGCCAGCGCGCCGGTCCTTCAGTTACGAGCCCTGTAAGCTTCACAATCAAAAGCAATCCCAGCGCGCCGACAAGCGCCACGCGACTGTAGCGCGCCAGCACGCGGTAGTCTACGAGGCTCATGCCAAACATGACAGCCAGTGCCAGTCCCACGCGCATCACGTGGCGTAGCAGGAACAGTTCGGTGTTGCCACCCGACTTTACCTCGGCAAAGAATGTGATGGCGCTGTACACTGCCACCACCCCGATAGCCGAAAGCACCAGTACGATCCACGTCACGTACTTGTCGGCAGGAGGCAGCGTGTAAAACCGGTCGCGGAGGGTTGTTATGAATTTCAGCACGGGAACCAGATGGCGTAGGAAGGCCAGGAAATTGAGTGCGAGGCGCGTATGCGCAACAGCGCCGGTTTATAGAGCACGTACAGCTGTGCGAAAAACGTTGCCCCGCTCTTCGTAGTTGCGATACATGTCGAACGAAGAGCAAGCTGGGCTAAGCAGCACTGCATCGCCGGGGTGGGCCAGTCGCTGTGCGGTCTGTACGGCTTCCTCCATCGACCCGACGCGTTGACATGTGACTGCGTGCGGCCCCAGTTCGCGCACAACGGTGGTGGCGCTTTCGCCCAGTGCAAGCACAGCACGCACGCCGTGCTGCACCAGCGGTTTCAGCGGCGTGTAGTCGTTGCCCTTGTCGCGCCCACCTGCGATGAGCACCACGGGGCGCGTAAAGCTTTCGAGCGCATAGCCCACGGCTTCCACGTTGGTTGCCTTCGAATCGTTCACGTAGAGCACGTTTCGGTGCATACGCACAGATTCGAGTCGGTGCGGCACCCCCTCAAACGTCTGGAGCCCGGCGCGAATCGATTCGACCGGAGTGTCGAGCGCTGTGGCTATGAGCGCCGCCGCCATTGCGTTGTAGCGGTTATGGCGCCCCCGCAGCGACACGTCGTCGGTGGTTATGAGCGGGGTGTCGGTGCCGTTATGACGCATCACAAGCTGGCCCTCGGTTTCGTAGAGGCCCTGTTCAGGGGGATGCGTTTGGCTGAACGCCGAGAGCGTAGGCCCATCGTCAGACTCCGGCGGATGGATGCGTGTTACGTGTTGCACAACGCGCTCATTGTCGGCGTTGTACACGATAGTATCTCCGGTGGTTTGCTGAGCCATGATGCGTGCTTTGCTGGCAGCGTACACCTCTACACGCCCCCCGTAGCGGTCGAGGTGGTCCGGGGTGATGTTGAGGAGCGCGCTCACCCGTGGGTGAAACGTATCCACATGGTCAAGTTGGAAGCTGGACACTTCGAGCACCACGACATCGTTTGGCCCTACCGAGCGAGCATGGTCGCTAAACGGCACGCCAACATTGCCAGCTACAACGACTGAGCGGTTGGGGGACGCGCTCCAGGCGGTACGCAGCACGTGGCCGGTCCATTCGGTTGTGGTGGTTTTCCCGTTGGTGCCGGTAATGGCCACAATGGGGGCATCGCAGAACCAGGAAGCCATTTCGATTTCGGAAACCACACGCACCCCGCGGGCCTGGGCCTGCTGCACAATGGGGGCGCTGGATGGCACGCCCGGGCTGAGCACCATCAGATCGGCGTTGAGCGCACGCTCGGTGTGGCCGCTCAGTTCGTGCGCTACGTCGTGCTGTTGGAGCAACGCACGCAGTTCGGCATCCCCCGAGCCGTGTTCGCTTAGAAAAAGCCGGGCCCCGGTATCCGCCAGCAAACGCAACGCCGCTTGTCCGCTTCGGGCCCCACCGACAATGGTAATAGCGTGGTTAGAAAGTGAAGGAGGCATGGTGGCAAGGCGCGTGCACGAAAATGGCGAACGGGGCGGCTCCTGCTTATGAGTGGCTACTTATCGGATACGTAGCGTAAGCAGGGCGGCAATGACGGTAAGCGCGGTGATAATCCAGAAGCGGGTCACGATTTTGGCTTCGTGGGTGCCTTTGGTTTCGTAGTGGTGATGCAATGGGGCCATCCGAAAGATGCGCTTTCCGGTACCGGTTTTGCGGCGCGTGTACTTGAAGTAGCTGGTCTGAATGATAACAGACAGCGCCTCGGCAAAGTAGACGATCCCCAGCAGCGGAAGCAGCAGTTCTTTGCGCACCATGAGCGTAATGGCTCCTACGGCGGCTCCCAGCGCGAGTGCACCGGTATCGCCCATAAAGACGGAGGCGGGGTATCCGTTGTACCATAGAAAGCCGAAGCAGGCTGCGGTCATGGCTGCACAGAACACCGTAAGTTCGCCGGTACCGGGCAGATACATCACATTCAGAAACGAGGCCAGATTTACATTGCCTGATACGTACACCAGCGCCATGAGCCCCAACGAAACAAACGCCGTAACCCCCGCGGCGAGTCCGTCAAGCCCATCGGTTAGGTTAACGGCGTTCGACACGGCGGTCATGATAAAGATGACCACGGGAAGGTAAACCAGCCACCCCAAGTCGGGCCCGGCTATCCAATCGCGAAAGAAGTAGTAATCGAGGGCGTGGTCTTTCAGGAAGGGCAGATAGGTCAGGCTGTTGTACTCGGCAAACGCCGGCGTAAAATAAAGCACGCCCCCCACAATGCCCCCAATACCCACCTGGGCGGCGATTTTCGTCCATGCGGAAAGGCCATCTTTCTGCTTCTGCACGGTTTTGATGTAGTCATCAGCAAAGCCCACCGCGCCCATCCACGCCGTTGCGCTGATGGCCAGCCACACATAGGGCTGCCGCAGGTCGCCCCAGAGCAGTACACTGCCCAAAAGAGCGAGCAAGATAATGAGTCCGCCCATGGTGGGCGTGCCGGCTTTATGCGTGTGGTCGACTGTGCCCGATTCAGTGCCGGTGCGCACGCGTTCACCGAGCTGCTGGCGCTTTAGCCACTCAATGATGCGCCGCCCGGCAAAGAGCGCAATCACCAGCGCAGTAAGCGCGGCCAGGGAGGCCCGCACAGTGATAAACTGGAAGACTTGAAAGCCCGGCGGGTCGATTGTGCGTTGCAAAAAGGCAAAGAGTTCGTAGAGCATGCAGAGGGGAATGCATCAAACAACTGAAGGCCAGGCTATAGCGTGCGCTGGCGCGGTGGGGAAGCAAATAGGGGGATTAGCTGGAGGAAGCCGGCGCATGATGCGCCCGAAAGTGACGGCGCGCAACCGCGCGATCGTCGAACGCGCGGCGCTCATCGCCGATGATCTGGTACGTTTCGTGGCCTTTGCCAGCAATGAGCACCAGATCGTTCGGATGCGCCTGACGAGCGGCCGCTTCGATGGCCGCCTCTCGGTCGGGAATCCACTGCGCATCGGCAGGACGACTCATACCGCGCCGGATGTCGTTGAGGATGGCGTGGGGGTCTTCGGTACGCGGGTTGTCGTTGGTTACAATGACGCGGTCGGCCATCGACTCGGCAATGGACCCCATCAGACGACGCTTGCCGGTGTCGCGGTCGCCCCCGCATCCAAAAATGCACCACAGCGTTCCGTGGTCTGGGCATAGGGGTTGAAGAACCTGCAAGATCGATTCGAGGGCATGCGGCGTGTGTGCATAATCAACGACAACCGTAGGCCCGCCGTCAACATCCACCCGCTCAAAACGTCCGGAGACGGGTGGTGCGGCTTCGAGTGCATTCCGCGCGGCACGGGGCACAGCCCCAAGCGTACGCAGTGCGCTGTAGGCCGCAGCCAGATTATACGCGTTGAAGCGCCCCGTCAGCCGAAAGGTGACGCGGGTGCCCTCCAGGTGCATAGAGAGGCCCTCCAGCGCATCGACAATGCGCTCCATACGGATGTCTGCGGTCGATGCAGTGCCATAGGAGCGCGCACTGGCCACGGTATCGGCAACCATTGCAGCGCCCGCGTCGTCATCACAATTGTACAGCGCCGTAGCCGAGGGCGGCAGGCCATCGAAGAGCTTCTTCTTAGCGGCCTGGTAGGCCGCCACCGTGCCGTGGTAGTCGAGGTGATCCGTGCTCAGGTTGGTGAAGATGCCCACATCGTACGCAATGGGCGTGATGCGGTCTTGATCGAGCGCATGCGAGGACACCTCCATGGCGCAGGCGGTACAGCCGTCATCGAGCATGCGCCGCAGCGTGCGATGCAGGTCGAGCGGGCCCGGTGTAGTGAGTTCCGCATTTACCGATAGCGTACCTGTACGCACCTCAATGGTGCTAATGAGTCCGGCAGTTTCGCCGATCGCATTGAGCCCATGATGCAGCAAGTAGGCCGTAGTCGTTTTGCCATTGGTGCCGGTCACGCCAACCATCGTAAGCGCCTGGGCAGGATCGCCGTAGTACGCCGCGGCCAGATGACCCAGCGCAGCGCGGGCGTTGGACACACGCACAAACCGTACATCGGGATGCGCAGTGCGGGCATCTTCGGGCAGGCGTTCAGCAACAACCGTGGTAGCGCCTGCGGCAATGGCCGTCTCGATGTACGCATGGCCGTCGGTGGCATGGCCAGGCACGGCAACAAAGCACGCCCCCTTGCGCACACGGCGGCTATCATCGGCCACTTGCACGAGCGTGTGCGGCGATTCAGAATCCACCGCGCGTCCTTCAACCACGGTCTCCAGCAGACCAGCGGTGCGCAAACGCTCGGTCAGCGTAGCAAACCGGAGGGTGCGAGACGGCGGCAGGGCGTCATCGTTGGGGGAGGGAAGCGTCATCGTTACTCACTGGTCAGGGTCAGGGCATCGGGGAGCGCAGTGCCAGGGGGTACCGACTGGCGTACAACGGTGCCGGTGCCTTGCAACGTAACCGAGATGCCACGTGCATCCAGCCAGTGCAACGCATGCCGGGTCGTCAGGCCGCGAAAGTCGGGAAGCGTGGTCGGATCGTCGTCTTCCAAGGTTGCTGTCGAAATGGGCGGCGTTGCATCGGCGGGTGCGGAGGTCGCCTCGGTAGTATCGGCGGGCACGCGCGCTGCTTGCATGAGGCGGTCGGATACGCCGGGCAGGGTGGTAAGCCAGCGGCGGGCAATACGATTGAAGATCGGAGCCGCTACATCGCCGCCGTACATGCCATTTCGAGGAGACCCTACAATAACAATCAGCGCAACTTCGGGGTCGTCCGCCGGAAAAGAGCCCACAAACGAGGCACGGCTTTGATCGCGCGAGTACTCGCCTCCCTGCGTAGCCAGTGCAGTGCCGGTTTTGCCTGCTACCGGCAGCGATTCGATACGTGCCCCGGTGGCGGTACCGTCTTCAACCACCTCTTGCAATGCCTCCGTAAGCTGATCAGCCGTTTCTCGCTCAATAGCGCGGCGCACCGTATCGGGTTCGGCCGTCCACTGCGTCTCCCCTTTGAAGTTGCGCCGCTCATGCACCAGGTAGGGAGCCATCAAGACCCCGCCATTGGCCACGGCACTGTACGCAGCCAGCAACTGAATGGGCGTGACCGCCACTTCGTACCCAATGCTCATGGAGGTGCGGGTCGTCCGGCTCCACGCCGAAGGCCGCCGCACCACGCCCGTCGCCTCGCCCGGTAGGTCGATCCAGGTGGGCTGTGTAAAGCCAAAGTTGCGCGCATACTGATAGAGAATGCCGGGCTCAATGCGGTTTGCCACCTCGGCCGTACCTACGTTACTGGACTTAGCCAGCACCTCCCGAAAGGGAATGGAGCCGTATGCACTGATGTCGCGCATGGTGTATCCTGAATACACCGCCCAGCCATCGCCCGTGTCGATGGTATCATCGAGCGCCACGTA
>NZ_JAWOAR010000247.1:0-19361 GCF_046498435.1 Longimonas sp.
CCTAAACACCGCTCGGCACAGGTTCGCAGGCTACACGTCGCTAAACACGTACAACGGTCCCCCGTTGGACGAGTAAACGAGGCGTTCTGGCGTCTCTTGTATTGATCTTGGGGCACCGCCGTTATGTCCACTTCGCGGGCGGCGCAACGAGTCCAACAGCCGCCGTGCCGATACGCAGCACGGTATGCGCAGCATCCCACAGCGGAGCGAGCAGCATTGGGGCTTTCACGCCAAGCGTGGCCCGTCCGCGTTCCAGCAGATGCAGCACGCCGATCAGTCGAAGGGCCAGCAGCCCCGCGCCTGTGGTTCCGATCATGAGCGGTGCGCCCCACACGAGCAATGCCGACGCGTAGTATGCCGTAAGATGTAGGGCGGGCCGCGTCGCGTAGGCGCGTCCGGTCGAGGTGTGGCGGCGCTGCCCCCGCAGCCAGCGGTGCCACGAGTTTGGCGGGTTCGTTGGCACGTGTGCCCCGGTATGCCAAACCGGCTGGCACGGCACCCCGACGTTACGCGCCGCCTGCACGAACAGATCATCGTCGCCGCTTAGCAAGTGGGCGTGCGCTTGATGTCTGCCCACGCGCTCGAAGACCGAGGTAGAGTAGCTCAGGTTGCGGCCTACGGCCATGTACGCTGCGCCGTGCTGGGCTGCTGCCAACATGGCGATGTTTGCCGTCCAGGTCTCGTATCCCGCAAGCCGCTGGAGCACGCCCCGTGGCGCGGTAAGCAGGCTGGCACCGATGAGCACCGTATCCTGCTCGGTGTGCATGTGGCACTGTGCCAGCACCGCCAGCCAGTGCGGCGGCGGCGTGCAGTCGGCATCGGTGAAGGCAAGTAGCTTAGTGGGGGCCGCCTGAATGCCCGCATCGAGCGCATGCTTCTTGCCGGGCGGTCCGCTGTGGTGCACGACCTGCTCGCGCGGGTGCGGAGCCGCTTCTGTATCCAACCAACGGGCGGTGCCATCGGTCGAGTGGTCGTTGATCCACACGATGTGCACGCTGGGATGCGTTTGTGCCCGGAGCGCCTGGGCCAGTGCGGGGAGCTGGTCCTGTTCGTTACGGAGCGCCACAATGACTGTGATGGGCGGAACGGTGGGCCCTGTAGCGGTTTCTTTCGCATCCCCCTTGCCCGTAAAGGTTGTGGGATACGCAGGCGTGCCCACAAGTAGCCAGGTTAGGTATCCGACTTGAAGGAGGAACGCCCCCACGCACAGCACTTCGATCATGGCGGGCATTCGTTTGGGAAGGAGCTTACGGACAATTTGCTACATCCTACCTTCCACACCCATGCGGTGCAAGCAACGCGTGCATTCAATGAGCCTGAGCCACCCATGTGCGGGAAAGTTTTGGTGGATTTGATAGAGCCACCCGGCGCGCACTTTCGAAAGCGGTGGCAGCGTTGCATATTGCAAGTCGATCTATTTCACGAATTCCCCTTCCTATGACTGCACGCGCGAACGAATGGCCCGACCTGGGGCGGTTCTGGACCATCCCCAACGCGCTGAGTCTGCTCCGGCTGGTGTTGGTGATGCCTATTGCCTGGCTGATCTGGCAAGACGGTCCCCTGGAATGGGTGGTGGGCCTGGTGCTGGTGGCGATCCTTACCGACTGGTTCGATGGGCGCCTGGCCCGCTGGCTCGGCACCGTGTCGGAGTGGGGCAAGGTGCTCGACCCGCTGGCCGACAAGGCCGCGGGCGGGCTGGCGGTGCTGGCGCTTACGTTTCGGGCTTCGGAGCCCACCCTGCCGGTGTGGTTTCTACTGCTTGTGCTCACGCGCGACGGCGCTATCGTAGCCGGTAGTGCGATTCTGGCGCGCCGCGTGGGGAAGGTCGTCATGAGCGCCTGGCTGGGCAAAGCCGCGACCACCTGGCTTGCCATTACTGTGCTGGCTGCCCTGCTTCGCGCCGACGCTCCGGTGCTCGACGTGTGCGTGTACATGACTTCCGGACTGCTCGTCGTATCGTTTTTTGTGTACACATGGCACTTTATCCGCACCGCACAGGCTCCTGAGGGGCAGAAGAAGGTGTATCAGATGGATCTGAGTGCCACCCGCGGGCATCCTGATAGCGCCGCCTCCTCGGCTGCTGCCCCGACCAACGCGGAGGTGCCCAACGAAGAGCAAGCACGCCAGGGCACCTCACCGCCCAACACATCGTAAGGCGGATGCGTACAGCGCATCTGCATCCTTCCATACTCTTCTCGCTGACCGCTGCATCCGATGGGCTTCCTTGATCGATTTACCAACCGCAACACCGACGAAGAACAGGAAAAGCTGGATAAGGGAATGGACAAAACCCGCTCCAGCTTTATGGGCAAGCTGAACCGGCTGGTGCGTGGCAAAGATACGGTTGATGCCGCACTGCTCGACGATCTGGAAGAGCTCCTCGTTACCAGCGATGTGGGGGTAGATACCACGCTCGACATCATCGACCACATCGAAGAGCGCGTGGCCCGCGACCAGTACGTGTCGACCGAGGAGCTGAACGCGATGATCCGCGAGGAGATCGCCATGCTCATGCTCGACACCGAAGACGAGCGCCCCGCCGACTTCGACGCGGAGCTGCCCAACAAGCCGCATGTGGTGATGGTGGTGGGGGTAAACGGTGTGGGTAAAACGACAACCATTGGGAAGATGGCGCATCGCTACAAGCAAGCCGGAAAGTCGGTGCTGATGGGCGCGGGCGACACCTTCCGCGCCGCCGCGATTGAGCAGCTTGAAATCTGGTCGGAGCGGGCCGATGTGCCGATGATTAAGCAAAAGCACGGCTCCGACCCCGCCGCAGTCGCCTTCGACACCATTGAAGCGGCGGTGGCGCGCAACTCGGATGTGGTGCTCATCGATACCGCCGGACGCCTGCACACTAAAGGCGGTCTGATGGACGAGCTCAGCAAGATGAAGCGCATTATGAGCCGCAAGGTGCCCGATGCGCCCCACGAGGTGCTCCTGGTGCTCGACGCTTCGACTGGGCAGAACGCGATCCGGCAGGCCGAGGAGTTCACCAAAAGTGTGGACGTGACCGGCCTGGCCCTCACCAAACTCGACGGCACGGCCAAAGGCGGCGTCGTGATTGGCGTGTCGCATCAGTTTCAGGTGCCCGTCAAATACATTGGCGTGGGCGAGGGGCTCGACGATTTGCAGGTGTTCGACCGCAAAGGCTTCGTAGAGGCCCTTTTTGGTGAATGATGGGCTCCAGCGCCTCCCCCGTTCTATTTCTGTTGATGTTACGCGTGTTGCCATGAACATCGTTTTTATGGGCACCCCCGAGTTTGCGGTGCCCTCGCTCGAAGCGCTTTCCGATGCCGGGTATCGCCCACAGACGGTGGTTACTGGCCCCGACCGCGGGCGCGGGCGCGGCCAGTCGATGCGTCCGACCGCCGTCAAGAAGGCTGCGCAGACGCTGGAGATTGACGATATTATCCAGCCCGATTCGGTGCACGATGCGTCGTTTGCGGACGCCCTGCGCAAGCGCGACCCCGATTGCTTTGTGGTCGTGGCGTTCAAGATTCTGCCGCCATCGGTGCTTTCGATTCCGAGCAAGGGCGCGTTTAACCTGCACGGGTCGCTCTTGCCGGCGTATCGGGGCGCTGCGCCCATCCATCGCGCTGTGATAAATGGGGATACCGAGACCGGGGTGACCACGTTTTTTCTGGAGCCTACCGTTGATACCGGCGATATCATTCTGAAAAAGCGGATGCCAATTGGTCCAAATGAGACCACGGGCGATGTGCACGACCGCATGATGCATCTGGGGGCCGAGGCGGTCGTTGAAACAGTGCAGCTCATTGAACAGGGCAATGCACCGCGCATCCCCCAGGATAACGCCGCCGCCACGCCCGCCCCCAAGGTACACGCCGAGGAGGCCGATATTCCGTGGTCGGAGCCTGCCGCCACGGTGCACAACCATATTCGAGGCCTCTCGCCCATTCCGGGGGCCTGGACGCTGCACGGCGACACGCGCTTGAAGATCTACCGCTCGCATCTGCTTGACGACGAGGCCGAGGCCGCCCATGACGCCGCTCCGGGCACGGTGCTCTCAACAGACGGCGTGGTGCACGTAGCCTGCGGTACTGGAGCGGTGGCGCTTGATGTGCTTCAGCAGCCCGGCAAGCAGCGCCTGGATGCCGAAGCATTCGTGAACGGCTATCCCATGTCGCCGGGCGATGTGCTGGCCTCTACCGCTGCCGAATCGGTCGTTGAATCTGCTGCATAGCCTCTTTCTTTTCGCCGCTCTGCTCACGACTGCTTGCTCGCTATGCCATCCACCACCGCATCCTTCCGATCGCCCAAGGTAGCCGACCTGGCATCGTCGACGGTGGATGCCGCCCGTGCGCTTTTTGCCGAGCACTTCGATGCAGATGCTGAAGCTCCTACGGCCATCTATCAGCAGGCTCCGCTGGCTGTGCAGGCCGACCATACGCACTACAGCGAGGGGTTTGCGCTGTTTGCTGGGCTTCCGCATGGCGTTGCGATAACGGCCCGGCTGGCGCCCAATGATGTATCTCGCTTGGCCGAGACCGGGGCTCCCGCTCGCGTGGCGCTTCCGCCGAACACCGAGGCGCGCCCCACCGATTCAGTAACGGCTCGCGTGGTGCGTGCGCTGCTTGGTGCGGCCTCCGCTTCGGCCCCGGCGTTAGATCTGGCTGTGGCGCATACGCTTCCCGACACCTGCCGCGATGCGTACGTGGCTGCCCTGGCGCGCGCTGTGCATCGGATGCTCCTGCGGCTCACGCCCGAGGCCGATGCCCCGCCGTTTGCCGCATCGTTTGTTGAGGTTGCACAGTCCGTGTTGCCGGATGCTTATGGCCGCCCCTACAGTGCCGCGTATCCACTGGCCGTAAGTGCCGCCGCGCATTCCAATGGTCACCTGGCCCCGTTTGTGCTCACCGACACGCCCGAGCATGAGGCCTTGTCCGTGCCTACCGAGCATAATAACGCATTGCAGTGGGGGTTTTTTGCTCCCGACCCGCCCCCACAGTACACGCCCGAAGTGTCTGAGCGGCGGCATCAACGCACGCAGGCTGCTCTGAATGCGCTACGGGCCACTGATGATTTTGCCGAATTGCAAACCTTTAGCGCCCTGGAGCATCGGGCCCTTGACCGTGCTTTAGATCAAATTGCATCTGAGCACCATGCAGTGGTGCGGCATCTCGTCACGGAAAACCGACGGGTGCAAAAACATGTGGTGGCACTGCGCCACGGCGACGGCCAGATGAGCGGAGCCCTGCTGCATATGACGCATGCCTCGCTCCAGACTACGTGGGACGGCGCTTCGGCAGCTGCGAATTTTCTTGTGGAGCAGGCGAAAGGCTACACTGAAGACGGTCTTTATGGGGCGGGCATGACCGGACGCGATGGCTACGTGCTTACTATAGGGCGCCGCCCGGCGTATCCCGCCCATATTCGTACGCTGCGTGAGCGCTACGAGGCAACGTTTCATCATCCTGTGTCCTTCACTCCACTGTAAACGCCTGCTGCCCATGCCCGATGCTGATCTGACTGCTGTGAAGGAGCGTGTGGTGCGCGAGGGAGCGTTCGTGCATGACGTACTTGACGAGGTGAGCCGCGTGGTGGTAGGACAAACCCACATGATTGAGCGCCTGCTTATTGGGCTGCTGTGCAACGGCCATGTGTTGCTGGAGGGGGTACCAGGGCTTGCCAAAACGCTAACGGTGCGTATGCTTGCGCAGTGCATCGGCACTACATTTCAGCGTATCCAGTTCACTCCCGATCTCTTGCCAGCGGATGTCCTGGGCACCCTGATGTACAATCAGCAAACCGGCTCTTTTACGGTTGAAAAAGGACCCATCTTCGCCAACATCATCTTGGCCGATGAGATCAACCGCTCGCCAGCCAAGGTGCAAAGCGCGCTGCTCGAAAGCATGCAGGAGCGACAGGTAACGATTGGCGACCAGACGTTTCCGCTCGATGATCCGTTTCTGGTGCTGGCAACCCAAAACCCCATTGAGCAGCAAGGCACCTACCCGCTGCCTGAGGCGCAGATGGATCGCTTCATGATGAAGGTGCAGGTGCCTTATCCCTCGCGTAAGGAGGAACTTGAAATCATGCGTCGTATGGCACGCACAAACACCCATCCGGCTGTTACGCCCGTGGCTACGCCCGAGCAGGTCATCCGAGCGCGGAAGGTGCTCAACGACCTGTATATGGATGCGCAAGTCGAGCAGTATATAGTAGACCTGGTACTGACGACCCGCACCCCCAATGCCTACGGAGCCGACCGGCTTCACGGACTCATTGAACACGGCGCGTCGCCACGGGCTTCTATCAATTTGAACCTGGCGGCGCGGGGGCATGCATTTTTGCAACGACGTGCCTACGTAACCCCCGACGACGTGCGTGCCGTTGTGCCCGAGGTGTTGTCGCATCGCATTGTGCGCACCTACGAGGCAGAAGCCCAGGGGCTGACGACGGCCTCGCTCGTGCAAGATGTGCTCGATACCGTTGAGGTGCCCTAACACGAGGTGTGCCTTGGCGCAGAGGAATGGTAACGCATCGGTTTTACACCGCCCGCACTCACTGCTCTCCACGACGTCTGTTTGCTATGTCTGAGGCTACTTCCAACGCCCCTGCCCTTTCCATCGATACGTTTGTGGCGCGGCTCCGCGAGCGGGCCGACCTGCCGCTTACGTCGCTCAATAGCGTCAACGCGCCCTGCGCATCCATCCAAGAAGACCACCTGCACCGCCCTGGGCTAGCGTTGGCGGGATACATAGATCTGTTTACCTATCAGCGGGTGCAGATTCTGGGCAATACCGAGACGCGCTACTTGCGTCATTTGGATGCGCAAGCCCGGCGCGAGGCGTTCGGAAACCTTACGCAGTTCGCCATTCCCTGCATCATCTGCACTGCCGGTAACACGCTTGGCAGCGCACTTCTCGACATGGCTACCGACGCCTGCATCCCGGTCTTTCAGACCGACACGCCCACGGTAGAGGCCATGGCCACCATCCGCTCGCTGCTCGTCGATCATTTTGCGCCCCAGAAAGCAGTGCACGGCTCACTTGTTGACGTCTACGGGGTTGGTCTGCTGCTGTCGGGGCCCTCAGGGATCGGAAAGAGCGAGGTGGCCCTTGACCTGATTGAGCGTGGGCACCGCCTTGTGGCCGATGACGTGGTGATGGTAACCCGCCGCGATTCCTCGATCTTGATGGGAGCCGGCACCGATCTGGTTCAGCACTTTATGGAGGTGCGCGGTCTTGGCTTGGTAGACATCCGCGCGATGTTTGGTATCCGGGCCATTCGCTTCCAAAAACGGGTTGAACTGGTTGTGCAGATGGAGATGGCCGACGCCAATACCGCCTACACCCGCATCGACATGGTTGAAGGTACGCATGAGATTCTGGGCGTGCCGCTGCCGCGTGTACGTGTGCCCATAACGCCTGGCAAGAGCGTGACTGTGATCTGTGAGGTCATCGCTATGAATTATTTACTGCGTCACTACGGATATAACCCAAAAGAAGTCTTCCAGCAGCGCCTGCGCGACCAAATCCAGTCAAAGCGCGGCGGACCCCGGCGGGGCATTCACTACTTTGAGCAGGATTATGAGTAACCACGACGGCAAAACGCAGCAGAATCGCCTAACTTCTGTCTCTTCTCGTATGCTCAATGCGTATGGTATAGTCATTGCTCCTGTAAGTAATCGGCCAATGTTTATAGTTGGCCGCTGACCCGCTCAAAGGGAAAATCGCCTTCAGGAGGTCGCTCTTTTGCATCGCTCTACTTGCATCGCTCTACTTGCATCAGCGAGGGCGTATTCAGCAACAAAGCATAACAAGATCTGCACACCCTGGTGTAGCAACAATCAAATATGTGATGGATCTTGTTCAATCGACCTTGACACATACCGTTACGCGCTATTATATTGGCGATGCTCATGCACGGTCGTCCCCACCGCCTGTATTACGTCATCTGATCTTGTTCACATGAAACCCGAGACCGAGTATAGATATGATCCTGAAACGTGTCGCTTTGTCGAAATTGAGGAAACGCCGGTAGATAAAGTACGGCGCTATACCTGGGTGGGCGGGCTTGCCCTGCTCCTGGCAGGTGTGCTGGCTTTAGCAATGGATGCGGAACTGATCCGCACACCGACCGAGCAGGCCCTCCAAAGCGAGAACAAAGTCCTGCAAGATCAGCTGGAGCGCGCCAGCGGTGAGCTTGAAGTGCTCTCCGAAGAGATCGACGAACTGGCCGAGCGCGACGAAGAGCTCTATCGCACCCTCTTGCAGGTCGAGCCGATCTCCGATGACGTGCGCCAGGTGGGGGTCGGCGGCAACGATCAGTACGCCTCGTTCGACCGGTTCGAAGAAGACACAGCCACCTTGCTTCGCGAAACCGAGTCCCTGCTCGACGAAATGGAGCGGGAGGTCGGACTGCAAAGTGCCAGCTACCGCGAACTGGTGCGTTACGCCGAACAGCGTGAAGATCGCCTGGCCCAGCTTCCGGTCTTGCGTCCGGTAAACGGCGATGTTGTATCGGGATACGGATACCGTACCGACCCCATCCTGGGTGTGCGTCGCATGCACGGCGGTGTTGACTTCGTGACGCGGGTCGGGACGCCTGTCGTTGCTTCCGCAGATGGCGTTGTACTTGAGTCGACCTACTCCAACTCGTATGGCAATTACGTTGACATTCGCCACCCCGAAACCGGATACATTACGCGATACGCCCATCTATCGGAGGCGGAAGACGGGATTCGCGCTGGAACGCAGGTGAAACGCGGCGAATTGATTGCTTACACAGGGAACTCGGGTCGCTCCACAGGGCCTCACCTGCACTATGAGGTGCGCAACGAGGACGAAGAAACGCTCAATCCGATCGATTTTTTTCTTCCCGATATGACGCCCCAGGCGTACATCAGCCTGGCATCGCAAGACGAACAGCACGATCTGCATGACCACCATGACGCCGAGCAAACGCTCTCAATGATGGAGTAATAGCCCTGATAGGAAGCAGCAAGCGCTTCCGGCTGGGCACTGTCGTGCAGTTAATGGGGGAGGCCTTTGTAAGCAGTCAGGCCAAATGCTCTCATGCTAATGGTCTGAGTGTGCCTCATTTTCGGGCGCCCCAGGAGGAGCCTCACGGGCGAGCACCGCGTGCATGTCGCGAGGCAGGCGCACTGTGAAGCGCGTTCCCACCCCCTTTGCGCTATCCACCTCAATGGTTCCGTGCATCAATTCAACCAGTTCTCGCGTGATAGCCAGCCCCAGTCCGCTGCCCTCATACTTGCGGTGATGCCCTGTGGACTCCTGCCGGAACGGGTCAAAGAGGCGATCCAAAAATGTCTCCTCAATGCCGACGCCGGTATCGCGCACAATCAGTGTGACCTCGGTATCCTCAGGAACCAGCGATAGCGTGACAGTGCCGCCGGGTTCGGTGAACTTCACCGCATTGCTCATCAGATTGCTGACGATGCGATGTACGGCGCCTTCGTCTAACACCACCGGTACCCGTTCTTTCGCACCGGTGAGCGTACACATCAGTTCTTTCTCAACGGCTTGCTCGCGGAACAGAGCATGCAGATGCGAAAGCTGCTGCGCCAGGTCAAAGGCTTCGGGCTGTAGTTCGACGGTACCGGCTTCCAGTTGCGACAGGTTGAGCACCGAGTTGAGCGTACGCATCAGCCGTTGCCCCGATTTGTGCACCAGCTCCACAAACCGATTAGCGGGCGGGGCGAGCGCCTCGCCAAGGAGGACCTCAGAGAACCCAATAATCGAAGTGAGCGGCGTACGTATTTCGTGGCTCATGTTCGCAAGCAGTGCCGATTTGAGACGACTCATCTCTTCGGCCTCTTCTTTGGCTGTAATGAGCTCCTCCTCATACTGCTTTCGGTCGCTAATGTCGATGCCAATGGCGATGCGCAGATCGGACGTAGGGGCGACAATGGTCCACGACGTATCGACAACCGCACCGGAACGGGTATGCACCGGAACATCGCGCCAGGCATCGGGGGCTTCGTCTAAGAACGCGCGCACCTGCGCACGCAGTCCGTCGTCTGGGAAGAGGGCTTGCAGCATATTGGGATGCTGTAGGGCTTCTTTGGTAGACCACCCTATTACCTGTTGCCAGTGGCGGTTCACCATGTTGAGTTTTCCCTTGGCGGTGTAGAAGGAGATCATAGCAGGCACATGGTCAAAGATCATCTGCAAGATCTCCTTCTGCTCCTTAAGCGCTTCCTTAGTCTGGTGCGTTTCGGTAAGGTCTGTATGGGTGCCCACAGCACGGCGTGGTGTTCCATCCTCATTCCACGTTAGCACTTTTCCCCGCGTTAAGATAGTGCGCCACTGTCCGGTTCGCGCACGCATACGAAGAGTCGTCTCGATAATCGAGCGCGTGCCCTGTACATGTGCAGAAACGGCTTGGTGAAACAGCGGGCGGTCGTGTGGATGCACCAGTTGGAAGAAGAAGTCGAGCGTGGGAGCAACATCGTCGGGGTCGTAGTCCAGCATGCGAGCCCACCGCGCATCAACCGTATAGGTACGGGTGTTAAAGTTGCACGCCCACGCGCCCAAGTCGCCACCGTGGAGCGTCATTTCGAGCCGTTCGCGCTCGGTATGTAGGCTATCTCGCTGCCGGTGGTGCGTAATTGCCACACGGGCCAGCTGCACCACTGCATCCATCATTTCCTGCTCAGAAGGAGCTGGCACTCGCATATCTGCATAGTAGAGTGCAAAGGTGCCCAAGACGTGTCCGGCTTGGTCGCAGATAGGGGTTGACCAGCACGATCGTAGGTTGTGGGTCAGTGCCAGCTCTCGATGGCTCTTCCAGCGCGGATCGCGGGCAATGTCTTCGGTAACGACTTGCGCGTTATGGTGCACTGCGGCGCCACAGGATCCTACAGTCGGCCCAACAACGAGCCCATCAATTGCAGCGGTGTATGCGTCGGGCAAGTTCGGAGCCGCACCGCGACGAAGCATTCGCTCCTCGCTATCATACAGCATCACCGAGCCCCGCGCCGACGGGCTATGCGTTTCAGCCAGAAAAACAATATTAGCAAGCACCTCCGGAAGCGGCGTTTCATCTGCAATCTGCTCCAGGATGTCGTGCTGATACGTCTGAAGTTCTTGGAGCCGCTCCTGTTCGCGTGCTTGTCGCCGCATTGTAAGTTCATCGGCCACAATGTTTGCCAGCTCAAGCAGCCGATGTTGCTGCGGTTCAGAAAGCGGTCGTACCGCCGTGTCCATCACACATAGCGCACCAATTGTGTAGCCTTCTACCTTCACCGGAGCACCGGCATAAAAACGGATATGCGGCGAGGCGGTTACCAAGGGACTGTCGTTGAACCGCGTGTCGGCGGGGGCATCGGGCACAACAAGCAACTGCCCGGTAGCCGCAACGTGGCTGCAAAACGCGAGCTGCTCGTCGATCTCATTCAAATCCAGACCTACGCACGCTTTAAACCCCTGACGATCGGCATCGCTTAATGAGAGTGCAGCAAACGGCGTGTGAAAGAGATGCGTGGCCAATTGTACGATGCGGTCAAACGGCGCCTCGGGCGATGTATCAGCCAGGTTGTACTGCCGCACGATAGCTTTGTGCGTAGCTTCCGTTGAAGCCAAGGAGCCAAACGACATTGACGCGTCGTCCATAGCAGGCAAACTCAATAGGGTAAAGCGGAGACCAGCACGGGCAGGCTGAAAGCGACTGGAACGGTGAGCCAGCCGCATGTAGCGCATGAGGGGGCTTTGCAAACACCTTCAAATGATGCGCGGTCGCGGTTCAGTTTCAAGTCAAGTGACGGCGACTCTCCTACGTCTATGTTGAGCCGCGTCGTACCGGTAATACGAGGAAGGAGGAAGCTTGTCCCGAATCCTTTCGATACGCTTTTCCGCAGGGAGAATCTTTTTCGGGGAGGGCAGGCATCACGCCCGAGGTGACCTCCGTGCCGATGCGCAAGAGTATATCTTCATGCGTCATCAATCCCGGTAACCATAGGAGCGTAAAAATTGCTCCCGGTCGCGCCAATCTTTTCGGACTTTGACATGCAGTTGTAGGTAAACGGGCGTATCCAAAAACGCTTCAATGGAATGGCGCGCTGCCTTCCCCAGCCGCTTGAGTGCGCGTCCGCCCTTGCCAATGAGGATGCCTTTGTGACTCTTTCGCGTTACAACGATTTCAGCATCAATGAAGTCTTTGCTGGTGTCGCGTGCGGTGTACTCCACGATATTGACCTGTGTGGAGTACGGTACCTCTTCATGAAAGTATTCCAGGATCTGTTCGCGAATGAGTTCAGCGACAAAAAACCGCTGGGGGTGCTCGCTAATCTGGTCTTTGGGATAAAAGGGCGGCCCTTGGGGAAGCATATCACGCAGGGTGTCGAGCAGCACGTCGAGGTTGAACCCCGTGACTGCCGACGTTGGAATGACCTCTTCGAAGGCCCGCAGGTCGGTGTACGTTTCCACCAGCGGGAGCGCCTGCTCTTGCGGAATCAGATCCATTTTGGTGAGCACGAGCAGCGCAGTTCGGTCCTCAATCTCCTCCAGGCTCAGCGTATCGGGGGTGTCGCGCGTGGCGTCGGCCAGGAAGAGCAGCAGGTCGGCATCGCGAATGGCGGTTTTTACCTGATCCATCATGGCGTTGTGTAACCCATACTCGGGCTTGATAATCCCCGGCGTATCCTGAAAAATGATCTGATGTTCGGGCCCAGAATGGATGCCCACGATGCGATGCCGAGTTGTTTGGGGCTTACGCGTAACAATCGAGAGCTTTTGGCCCAAGAGTGCATTCATGAGCGTGCTTTTGCCCACATTGGGCTTGCCGACAAGCGACACATAGCCACTGCGGTGGGAATCGGGGATCTCGTCAAACATAAGGAGTAGGGAGTAGGACCAGGTTAGGCGGTGTGGATGAGATGGCGCATGTCGCGTACAGCCTGCGGGAGGCCGCTGAACACCGCACGACTAATCACGGCAAACCCAATCGACACTTCGGCGACATGGGGAACGGCGCGCACGAACGGCTGAATGTTGGTGTAGTCGAGCCCGTGTCCAGCGTGCACGCGCAGTCCGGCTTCGTGAGCGGCGTGTGCACCGGTTGCCAACCGATCCAATTCGCGCTGGCGGGCGGACTCGGTGGTGGCATTTGCATAGTCGCCCGTGTGCAACTCGACAGCGTGAGCCCCTGCCTCGGCCACAGCCTCAATCTGATGCGGCACAGGATCCACAAAAAGGGCAACCTGCTCCACGCCGGCTTCTTTCAGCGTGGGGATCACCGCATCGAGCCGGGCAGCATTGGCGCGTACGTCGAGTCCGCCCTCGGTGGTCACCTCCTCGCGCCGCTCGGGCACCAGTGTAGCCAGCTCGGGCTGCACATCGCAGCAGATGCTAACCACGTCGGCGTTGGTCGAGAGCTCAAAGTCGAGCTTGCCGTGTACGGTTTGCTTGAGCAGACGCACGTCGCGCTCAGTGATGTGGCGCCGGTCCTCCCGCAAATGAAACACAATGCCATGTGCATTGGCTTGCATGCAGAGCCCAGCGGCGTGCACGGGGTCGGGTGTATCCTCACGGCGTGCATTACGAAGCGTAGCCACATGATCGATATTAATGAGCAGGCGCGGAGCGGTCATAGAAGCAAAAAAACGCGTGATACAAGACAATGGAGCGACAGATCAGGACGTCTCTGTACCCAACGTGCGGAGCTTTGTTTGGAAGATGTACCTCCTGCATCCAGCGATTAGCGGGATTCCCATGTGGGCTTCCTTCCCGCAAGCAATCTGCACCTGTAGCTTACCTTTAAGCATCTTTCCTATGCGGGATCTACATCAATAAATAACGATCTGTGACATAGCGCCTTGCAATTCGCTTGGGTACCGTATATTTTTGGTCTGTGTTACGTGCAAATGCCTTAGCCACCGACAGTTTGGCGCGTTAGTTGGCGCCTTCGCGATGTAGTGTGAAGTCATACATTGCGTACGGCTCCTGTACCTGCTGCTCCGTCTAAGCCCGTTCGGCATGGGCTGCGGCATTTGCCTCATCCATTATCGTCTTACCCACTGCTGCATTTTATGGCGCTCAAGAGCGATCGTCTCCGGACTACCCTGCAAGTTGTGCTGGCCATCGTCATTGCCGTGCTTGCGTACTTCTTGTACTACTCGATTACCGAGCCGTACGAGGCTATTGAACGTGAGGAGCGGCTTACCGAGGAGGTGCGCAACCGCATGGTCGATATTCGTACAGCCCTGAATCGATACGAAACGGACAGCACGACCTACCCCGACTCGCTCGACCAATTGATGGAGCACATCGAGCGCGATACGGCACTGCTCGACAATCGCGACAGCTTGTTCCAAACGTCGTTTGAGTTGGATTCGATGTTCTACTCGCCCCGTAGTGGCGATCCGTTTGTCTATACGCTGAGCGACACGGGGCAGGTGCCAACGTATCTGCTCGAATCGCCGGACTCGGACGATCAGATTGGCACGCTCACCGGCGACCCGACTCGCACAAACGTAACCAGTTGGGAGTAACCACATTGGCACCGGCTGTGCTGGATCGCCAGGCGGCATGTGATACACCGGGGCGAAGGGCCTCCTCCGTTTGCGGTGTTCTCTGGACACAAGGCAGCGTGCCGTTTGTACCACGTTTCCTATGAACACCGCCTATGATGCTGTTGTCGAACTGTCGGGATCGACCTGCCGCGTTGCGGTAGGGTCGCGCACGCCCTTACAGTGGTACGCCCATACCGAGCAGCATGTGGCGGCAGATGCAGGGGCCGCTCTGCTTCGCCTTGGCGATGAACCTCCTGGCCAGGCCGTGCTCGATGCGGTGCTGCATCATCTTGCAGCTACCGTTCGCACCGCCGATGTGCCCATTGCAACGCTCCGCGTGCTGGTACACAGCCCGGCAGGACTGGCTGTGCAGGCCCCGCTTAGTGCCACTGCTTCGGCATCGGACTGTAGGCGCGCGCTTATGCAACAGGCGGCGCTGCTCACCGGAGCCCGCCAGGCTGGGGCCTTGCGCTTGCTTATGACAGAGATATCGGCTCCCCTTCCGCGGGGCGCATCGCAGCAGTGGTATCGGGGGGCGATTGTGCCTCAGGGTGCGCGTCAGTGGGTCGATCAGTGGGCCGACGCCATTGACGCTAACCGTTCAACCGTTGCCTACAGCGCCGCCCATACCTGTGATGCCGCAGCACCACGCATCAGCGGGTGGCACTTGGGCATCGGTAGCTACGGTGCGCAAACCGAGTATACCCTGTGGTATGGCACCACCTGTGCGTATCTCTACTACACTCCCCTGGCACAAACCGCTGCTGACCGCGCCTACTTCGCAGCGCTTCTTCTAAACCGGCTCCGCTTAGCCGATGCGGGGCTCGACGCTGCATGGGCGTACGGCCCCGATGCCTCTACCGTCCCCAACATGCCGCCCATTGCAGGCGTGCAGCCTCGACTCATGCAGCTTCCTCGGTCAGAAGCTATGGCACGTTTGCATAACAGCCGCTCCGAACCAAGCACGTCCGATGCCCATCCCGGCCACCCGCTGCGGTGGGCCCCGCTTCATAGCACGCTGTGGGCTGCCGCCCAGTAGGGGGCTGGGCGCAGCTGCTCGTTGGTGCAAACTGGCATGCGAACTTGCACCTGCATCGGTCGGTACACCATATCTGCCTGAACGCACCGTTTCTTGTGCACTGACTGCCTGCTTGTATGCGTATTATCGCCGGTCAATTTCGCGGGCATACCATCGACGCGCCCGACGGCCACCGCACGCGCCCGTCAACCGCTCGTACCCGCGAATCTCTCTTTAGCCTGATTGACAGCCGTATCTACCTGCAAGGGGCCGAAGTCATCGACCTGTTTGCCGGTACGGGTGCGCTTGGACTGGAAGCCATCAGCCGTGGCGCCGCTCTCGTCACCTTTGTCGAGTCCGATGGCCCCGTGCTCAACTGTGCGCGTCAGAATGCCGAGCGCCTGGGCGTGGCCGATCAGTGCTTGTTCGTGCAGGGGGATGCGGTTACGTATATGCGGCGCTACACAGGACCGGATGTGAACCTGATCATGGCCGACCCGCCGTATAAGCTGGAGGCGATGCGCGAGATGCCCGACCTGGCCGTGCCGCACCTGACCTCCGATGGCGTGTTCACGCTTGAACACAGTTCGCATCACTTTTTCGACGACCATCCGCATCGCACCACGCATCGCAAATACGGACGCACCATCGTGACGGTGTTCCGTCCTCCACTTCCGCCGGCTGAGTCAGAGGCGCCCGAAACCGAAGCCGCCGACGCGGCTCCCGGGGCTGCCGATGCGGCCTCGACTCCCTAATTCACCGTCTTGCTGCCAATGCTCCTTGCCGCTTGTGCTTGCTCTGTATCCTGGCACGTTTGATCCGTTTACGTATGGCCACTTAGATGTGCTGGAGCGCGCACTGGCGCTCTTCGACCGGGTGGAAGTCACTGTAGGGGTCAATGCATCAAAAGAAACGCTCTTTTCTACCGAGGAGCGCATCGCCCTGATTGAGGCGTGCACCCAATCGCTCGATCATATACAGGTAGTGGCTCATGAGGGACTCATCGTGGATCGTGCTGAGGAGGCTGGAGCCCAAGTGCTCGTGCGCGGCTTACGGCAGGTCAGCGATTTTGATTATGAGTTCCGTATGGCCTTTGCCAACCGCAAGCTTGCCCCTGATTTGGAAACCATCTTCCTGATGACTTCTGAAGCGCACGCCTTTGTGAGTTCCTCTATCGTGCGCGACATACACCACTGGTCGGGCGATGTCTCGAAATTCGTGCCGCCGCCTGTGGTCGAGGCGCTTGCGGAAAAACGAGAGGATGCCAACGCACCCTCATAGTTAGGGCGTGTTTTCTTGTGGACTCGCCTGTATACTGCTGCCCCTTGTGTCTTTCTGCTCGTATTCTTTTGCCTGCATTCTGCTGTCTTACTTATGTCTATGCCCGATACGTCTCGCTCAATCCGATTCAATGCCCGCGTCGCCCAGATGCAGCCATCGGCCACCCTTGCTATGAAGGCGCGTGCCTCGGCACTGCGCCGCGAAGGGCATCCCGTTGTGGCACTGAGTGCTGGCGAGCCCGACTTCAATACGCCCGAGGCCATCGCACAGGCCGGAAAGCAGGCTATCGACGAAGGGTTCACCAACTACACGGAGAATCCGGGCATGCCCTCCTTGCGCCAAACCATTGCGGATAAGTTTGAGCAGGACAATGATCTCTCGTATGCGCCCGACCAAATTCTGTGCTCAAATGGAGCCAAGCAGTCTATTGCCCTGGCTGTCCACGTCTTGTGCGACGAAGGCGACGAGGTGCTCATTCCGGCGCCGTACTGGGTCAGCTATCCTGAAATGACGCGTTTTTCCGGGGCTACGCCGCGCATCGTATCCACCACGCCCGAGCAGCAGTACCGCCTTACGCCCGAGCAGCTCGACGACGCCATTACTCCGGATACGCGCCTGCTCATCCTGTGCTCGCCCTCGAATCCCACCGGCTCGGTGTACACACCTGGCGAACTGGAGGCGCTGGCCGAGGTCCTACGGGAAAACGACCACGTGTACGTGCTCTCCGACGAGATCTATGAGCATGTCGTGTTTGATGCCGAGCATACCGCTGTGGCCTCCCTTCCGGGCCTCTACGACCGCACCATTACCATCAACGGCTTCTCGAAGGCGTTTGCGATGACCGGGTGGCGCCTTGGCTACATGGCGGGGCCCAAGCCCATTGTGTCGGCGGCAGCTAAAGTGCAGGGGCAGTTCACTTCGGCACCGAGTAGCATCTCGCAGCGTGCTGGGCAAGCCGCCCTCACGATGGATATGCAACCGGTGTACGACATGGTGAGCGCGTTCCGCAAGCGCCGCGACTACGTACTGGGCCGCCTCGATGCGCTTCCCGGCGTTACGTGCCCCACGCCCGAAGGGGCGTTCTACCTGTTTCCGGATGTATCGGCACTCTTCGGGCAGACGGCCCCCGATGGCACTGCCATTGCAAGCAGCAACGATCTGTGTATGTATCTGCTGGAGCAACACCATGTGGCCCTGGTGCCCGGCGAGGCATTTGGCGATCCGAATGGGCTGCGCATCTCCTACGCCTCGTCGATGAGCGACCTTGAAACGGCGCTCGACCGTATTGAAAACGGCGTCACGGCGCTGTCGTAGCTTCCTACGCGTTGCGTCTGCCTTCTCCCTCTTTGCCGCTGCACCCATGCCCAACGCGTCTTCTTCGTCCGCCTCGTCGCCGCGCGCCTCGTCGCAGGGTTCGTCCGACCGGGCCTGGCTGCACCTGCTTTTGTTTGTGCTTACGCTGGGCTCGACCATCTACGCAGGCATGCTCTGGGTCAACCGGGCGCCGTACTACGAAACGGCCGGACAGTGGCACCTGTGGCTCGACGGACTCCGCTATGCCGTGCCGCTCCTCGCGTTTTTGACGGTTCACGAGTTTGGGCACTATTTTGCTGCCCGCCACCACGGCATTAATACGTCGCTTCCGTACTACATTCCGTTTCCGTTTAACGGCATCGGCAATTTTGGCGCGGTCATTCGGATTCGGGAGCCCATCCCCTCCATGCGTACGCTCTTCGACATTGGGGCGTCGGGACCAGTGGCCGGGTTCGTCGTGGCGCTTGGTATCCTCCTGTATGCATTTGCGACCCTGCCTCCGCCCGAGTATCTTTTGGACCAGCCTGGGCACGACGCGCTCAAGACGCACATCGAACAGTACGGCACCTTTCCCGATGAACCGCCTTCGTTGGCGGATGCAGAGGACGAAACTTCGGTGATTGTGGTCGGGCAGACTCCGCTGTTTTGGATGCTCTCCCAACTGTTCGACAACGTGCCCCCCATGTACGAGATCTACCACTATCCGGTGCTCTTTGCAGGCTGGCTGGGGCTCTTTTTTACCGCCTTGAACTTGCTTCCGGTAGGACAACTCGATGGCGGCCACGTGCTGTATGCGCTCTTTGGGGCGCGATGGCACCGGCGCCTCGCGCGCCTGTTCGTATGGATCTTGCTTCTTTCAGGCAGTATCGGGTTCATGGAGGGCATCCGCCCGGCCTTGCTCGACTACACAGCCTGGGGCACATGGCTCGCCTGGGGGATCCTCGCAGGGATTCTACACCTGTACAACCGTAGCATCTTTCGGCAAGCCCCTACACTCCAACTGCTTAGCCTGGGCGGCTTGCTCCTAGGTACCGGACTCGCCGAACTGGAATGGGCAGGCCTTCACACCATTGGATACAGCGGGTGGCTGCTGTGGACGCTCCTTATTCTGTGGCTGATTCGGGTAGAGCATCCGCCCGTACGTCAACACGAGCCGCTGTCTTCGGGGCGCCGCTGGCTGGGCTATCTGTGCATCGCGATCTTTATTTCGTCATTCAGCGTACAACCGCTCTCCGTCGTGTAAGCGCC
>NZ_JAWOAR010000130.1:0-3833 GCF_046498435.1 Longimonas sp.
CTCCAGAACGCGCTCGGTGAAGCGCTCCATAAAGGTCCGCTTCACCGTGGTCTCCAAGTCGAGGCTGTGGGTCATGCCGTTCGCCTCGAGGCGGTCATCGCCCACCTCGAGGCGGGAAGGACCAGCATTTCCTGGACTGGCTGGCCGATGAGGACATGGATGGGCTGGACACGACCCATCTGCGCGACGACGCTCGCGTAACCGACGATGACAAAGACTGGGCCCCGCGCGACCGAAAAGGACCGCCCGCGTCGGAGCACGCTCCGGCGTAGTCTTCTCGAACGCATGTTTTTCTGGGCCTGCCTGATTTTCCATGGCTGATACCGACCAAGCGCAATCGCTTCGCCAGTCGTTCCTGGACCAGCTCGGCATGCTGGTAGAGGAAGTCGAGGGGATGCGTATGTTTGTGGACCGGATCCCAACGCAGCTGCTCGTCGAGCGCCCTACGCCCGATACGCTGGCCATCATCGAAGTGTATGCGTTCATCGCCCATCTCGACGAGCGCGTGCGGCGTCCGGCAGTCGAGATGGTGAAGGACGGCACAACACCGCGCATCCGATCGCGCGAGGCGCTGGACGTAGCCAACGAGCATGCCTGGCGCGAGAACGGGTTCGGCATGACTCTCGATCGCTTGAGACAAACCCGGCAAGCGCTTGTCGAGAGCCTGCACGCGTGCGACCTCGACGCATGGGGGCGCGATGTGGAGGTAGATCGCACCGAAATGACGGTCTTTGACTGGGCCCATCGCATCCTCCAAAACGATACAGAACGCCTGCGCACGGTGGCGCAACGTTTGCATCATGCGCACCTGTCGGATCGGGACGAGGATCTGCCGAAGTAAGCGCGCTGCCTTTCATCTGTTGCTGCATATCTTATGGCGAAGAATACGGGTCCGTCGTTTAACGAACTGGCGACGCAGTTTCGGCACGAGAACTTCGATCCGCTCTACTTCTTCTTTGGCGAGGAGGGGTTTTTGATGGATGAGTTGCAGGAGCTGTTGATTGAGCATGCCCTGCCGCCGGAGCAGCACGATTTCAACTTCGATCTGATCTACGGCTCGGAGGCAGAGGCCTCGCAGGTGATCAACATCTGTCAGGGCTACCCGGTGATGGCGGAGCGCCGCGTGGTGGTGGTGCGCGAGTTTGAGCAGCTGGAGAACAACCGGATGTTCAAAAGCTACGCCAAGCAGCCGAATCCGCAGGCGGTGGTGCTTTTGCTCTGCACCACGAAGCCGAACCTGAGCGCGCATCCGTACCGGGCGCTGAAGCGCAATGCCACGTGGTCGCACTTCAAGTCGCTCTACGACAACCAGATTCCGGGCTGGATTAAGAGTCATGTGGAGGGCCGCGGGCTGCGCATTGACGGGCGTGCTGTGCAGATGCTGGCCGAGTACGTGGGCACGGATCTGCAGACGGCGGTCAGCGAGATCGATAAGCTGGAGACGTTCATCGGGGAGCGCGACGAGATTACCACCGACGATGTGCTGCGCGCCAGCGGACAGACGCGCGAGTTCAATGTGTTCGAGCTGCAGAGCGCCATCGGCGAGGGCCGCCATGCTGATGCGATGCGCATTGCGGATCGCCTCTTGCAGCAGGCCAACAACCCGCGCGGTGAGGCCATCATGATTGTGGCGATTCTGAATTCCTACATCGACAAGCTGTGGAAGCTGCAACCGGCCGATGTGCAGCGCAAGTCGAACCGTCAGCTGGCGGGTGTAATCGGGGTGTCGCCGTACTTCGTGTCTGAGTACGTGCAGAGCGCCAAGCGCTACACCCGTGGACGCCTGGCGCAGGCGTATCAGGCCCTGGTGGCGGCAGATTACGAACTCAAAGGCGGCAGCCAGCGCGGCCCGATGCTAATCCTGACGCTGCTCTTGCGCCAGTTGATGCCGAACCGTCAGGCGGCGCGGTAGCGCGTGCTACGCCATGGGGCTGACGTGTGCATCGTAGACGTGCTCGGTGTGGTGCATACGTCTTTTTCACTTCCTGTAATTTCACATTTCACGAGTCTAAATCATTGAGTTTCTTCCCCCCCCCATTAAGGTGTGGTGTGTCATAATCAAAAGTTCACCAACACCAAAGAAATATGCTTCGACATAGTGTAGTTCCCATCTTCATAGTTGCTATAACACTCATATTATCTGGCTTCGTCATGGACAGTAACGCGTCCTTTGAAGGCGAAGAGATTCGTTACAATCCAGAGATGGAAGTTGTAGAAGGACCTGACCTTCTGGTTGCGCGCTCTGCGGTTTCTGCGAAGGTTGCAGATATGTGCTCTGTAAATAACGCTGCCTTTGCTGATGCATTCGTCAATGACGATCCTAAGTGCTGTGGCGGTGGTGGAGGGTGCTGTTTCTGCGCTGGTTGCGAAGCCGATGGGGATGGATGTAGCTGCCCAGAAGAAATAATTGAATAAATTAGTCAGTAAGAAGAACAGTGGGGATGTGCACTTGACAGTGAGTGTACATCCCCACTTTACGTGTAAAAGTTTACTTTAACTGCCGAAACCAGAACTTTAGTCATGAGCACTTCCTTATTCGTAATTGCTCTGCTCGCTCATCTGCTTGGGCTGGGCGTTCCGGATGATCCACATCAGCCTGAAGTACAAATCGAAGACGATCGCATCGGATTGGTCCAGGGCATCGACGTAGATGAACAAGGCCGTGTGTACGTGGGTGATTACATCAACATGCAGGTCCACCGATACATGCCAGATGGAACCTATGATGACTCGTTCGGAGGGCGCGGGCAAGGTCCCGGGGAGTTCCAGGCGATTTCTGGTATGGATATGGGACCAAACGATTCGCTGTTTGTACATGACCGAATGGCTCGCCGGATAGTTGCGTTTTCCACCGGTAACGAGAGGCGCAGTACCACAACGACTCTTCCTTCGCGCGACGACGGACTAAGCTCCAGTATGATAGGAGGCCCGTTGGTCGGGCTACACGGAATCTGGGTGTTGCCGGATGGGGAAAAAGTAGTTGTATCAGGACGCGGCTTTAGTCCAGAGAACCGAAATGAAAAAGATCGGAGCATCCGTCTTCATTTTCTTGGAGAAGAAGACGCTATCGCCACTGTCCCAGACAGAGAGTTCATTGTGTTCGAAAACGGAGGCTTTTCCGTGCGTCTCATGCCGTTTGGCCAGCGTCCGGTCGTCGCTGTTGACCAGGAAGGGCATGTTCTGTATGGAATGAATGAGCAGATCGAAATTCAAAGGGTTGATCCAGCTAGCGGGAATACTGAGACTGTCGTAGAGGATAATCATACTCCCATTCCAGTCACCGATGAGTTATTAGAGACCGAGATACAGCGGATGGGATCTGAGTTATCTTCAGACCAGGTGGAGCAACTGCGGCGTGAGGCCCCTGATGCCATGCCTGCATTTGAGCACATGGTTGTGGATACGGAAAATCGAACCTGGATTGCCGTGAATGATCCCGATGCGTTCGACGAAGGAAATACCATGTATCGCGTGTTTGATGAAAGTGGCCAGCAGTTGTCGGAGTTTACGTTAGAAGGAATTGTCTTCCTGCAAGTCGTCAAAGACGGAAAAGCATACGGCATACGCACCAGCTCCTCGGGCGCACAAAAAGTAGATATTTACAACGTCACTAATCTACTTTGATTGCCTCATATAACTTTCGCAGTTTACAGATAAGCCTTCAGTGCCGAAGCAGCACGCTCTTGTACGGCTCCACCTTGAACACGCCCTTTTCGTTCGGCTGGATGCGGTAGGCTTCTGGATGCGCCCGAAAGTCAATGTCGTATGTGCTCATGCGGAATCGGGGTCGGTAGTGCGCTCGGGGGAGGCGCTGGCGGCGTCTTTGGGTGGGA
>NZ_JAWOAR010000295.1:0-4729 GCF_046498435.1 Longimonas sp.
CTGTGGAAAAGTGGCGTGCCTCAACGCAAAGATGTCATGGAAAGCCTATGGTTCTAAACATCGCTGACCATGAAAATTACATGATCATCTTGACAAAAGCCTTACCGGGATTTATACAGGGCTGAAAGCTTAAAAAAAGGGCGGTGCACAAAGGCGTGCAGCGCTTCTTTTCCAAAAACAATGACGTTTGAACCTGAAGTCAGGGTTCGGCGTCTTTTTTTTTGGGGCTGAAAAAGAATGGATGAAAAACGCCATTTTTGTATCGTTTTGAATTTTATTATTACAAAAATGTAATCAGTTCCCAAAAACGGCGACTTTCTGTCAGGAGGCTGATGTTTCGGCAAAGGCCGTTATTTTCGGATGGAAACGGATTGGCCGGTGGATGCCAGCGCACCGAGACACGTAACGAAGTACCGCAGCTACTGTGTAAACGCATACCGCAGCTTTACCGAGAACGTGTTGTTTGGAAAGGCGCTAAACACATCGGTCATGCGATCGGGGGTGGAGACGGAAAACGGAGACGCATTTCGCTCGTCGAAGAAAAACGGATCGTTCAGGTTCTGGCGGCGCGACTGCGACCAGACGACGAAGAGCTCCGACCCTGGCCGGTATTCCCACCGAAATACCGCGTTGGCAATGAAGCTGCTCAAGGCAAAGTCGTGTCGTTTCGGGTAAGTATCAAATGGGGCGAGTTGATCACGCGTCTGTAGCACCTGAAAGTCATTGTACTGCCCGCGTGCCGCGAAGAGTTGTCCGAAGAGTTCAATGGAAAACGTGCGGGTAAGCGTGATATCGCCGCTCATCTCAAGATCGAGCGACCGTGTGTCTCGTGCGCCATATATGGGAAGCATCGCCTGGTTTTCCCCTGAACGGCGGGAGGCAAACAGCGCATCGAGTTCATCGGGCGGTGCCGTTAGTGGGCGCGAGGCCGTGCCGTCGAGGATCCACGTGTCGTCGGTCCGCATGACCTGCTCGTTTGAGGCCCATTCGACATATCCGTCTTCGTGCTCGTACGATGACGAAAGCGAGAGCGACAGATATTGATTGACATCCCAACTTCCACCGAGCGACACATCGTACCCGGTGCCGCCATCCTCGCGAACCGTGGTGGACACGCGGGGCTGCACGCGCCAGTCGCGGCGCGTATCCGAGCGCAGACTGAGCCCGATCTCGAACTCGCGGGGACGCGCGCGCGGCCCCTGGCTCCGGGTCTCGAACACATCGTATCCACCGAACAGATAATCGCTCGACGTCCAGAGCCAGATGCGCGAGAAGTTTTGGAGCGTCCAGCTCGTTCGTCCATAGTGTCCGAGTCCTCGGCTGAGGCCCTCGTCATAGGTCCAGCTTTGGCTAAACAGGAGCAGGGCCTGGGCACGCTGAAATGTACCAAAGGATTGCCCATCGTTAAACTCGTGCTCAGCGCGCACCCGCATCCGCGTGTAGTTATTCTCCCGAATCCGCCCGAGATCGTTGGTATTGAATCGATCGTCTACGATACGCCCCCGTACACGATAGGTAGTAGCCCCTCGTACCCGCGCCAGTCGGGTCGAGGCCGAGAATCCGGTTCTCGCAGAGCGATCGGGCATACGAATTGGATTCCGGTGGGTGAAGCTGGCGTGGCCACGGATCTGATACGTGTTGTCTACAAACCGAAGATCCCAATTCGTCCCGCCCGACACAGTACGCCGATGCTGTCCGTTACGTGGCCCGTCAAAGGCCGTCAGCATTCCCCCAACATCGGAGTAGGTGCCGATCTCCTGCTTCAGGTTGACGACCCCGTAGTACCGCTCCGGAGAAAAACTACTTCCTTCGAGTGCAGCCATGCCCCCGATCGAGAGTCCCCCGGCCCTGCGCCCCGTCAGCTTCGTAGCGCCAATGATCGGCGCTTCCGAGCCGATGCGGCGCGTGTAGAGAAGGTTGCCGCCCTGCTGATCAAAGTCGAAGAACTGCGACCCTTGGGTAAAGAACGGGCGTCGTTCCGAAAAGAAGGTCTCGAAAGCCGACAGGTTCAGCCTCGCCGGATCTGACTGCACCTGTCCAAAGTCTGGATTGATCGTAGCATGTACACTAAAGTTGGATCCCAGTCCCACCTTCACATCGGCTCCGGTATCCATGCGCTGATCCACCTTGTGCTCGCCGGGCGTGTCTCCCTCGGAGATATCGACCTGTGAAATAGCATATGGAAAGACCTGCACGTTCCGCCGTGGATTCAGATCTTGTAGATTGTCGAGTATGCCGTACTCTGCCACCGGACGTCCCCCCCGTTCGGTACGTGGTGTGAAGGCCCATTCCAGGCGTTCGCCGGTACGCGGAATGCGGCGTTCGATTTGCAGGCCCCACCGCTGCGTATCGGCCTTTGAGAAGCGAAGCATGGAATACGGGATGTGCATTTCGACGCTCCACCCCGCATCCGTAATTTGGACGGACGAATCCCAGATCGCGTCCCACGACGTATCGGTCCTTTCGCGCCGCAGGCCATCGCGCTGCACCCCGGCCGCATTCACCGCAAAGGTATACGCCGTCTGCTGGTCGAAGCGCGAATCAATCGACACCTCAAACCAGTCCGCCTGGTTGCGATTGTCACGCCGTGTGAGCCGGTTCTGTATCTGTTCGGGGGCGTCATCATGCAGCATCGCCCCAATGTACAGCCCGGCTTCCCCGTAGAGGATGCGCACGGTCGTCTGCTGCGACGGAGGCGCTCCCTCATCCGGCTCAAACTGCACGAAGTCAGAAGCCGCTGGAGCCACCCTCCAGACCGGCTCGTCGAGATAACCATCGACCGTTATCTCTTCGGTGGTCGGATACGCCTGCAACACGGGCTGCTCTCGGTCGGCGGCGCCCTCTATAGTTTGCCCGGCCCCTGACGTTGCAGTAGAACATAAGAGCGCGAGCCCCCCGATCAAGACGACAAGCCACTTCATGGATGCGATTATCTTATTTATGTGTTGGACGATGTAAACGCTTTCATATTGAAATGAACCGTGACTCCACCAGGTCCGCGTTTGGTTTGGGTTGTAGCTCCATTGATGCGAGACATGGCGGTGTCCGCAACATTACACTGTCTGTTCTCATCTTGCAGACAGGCATGCAGGGCGGTGCATCTGTTCAACCCGAGACCAACACCCCGCCACCAGCCGTCTGGTTGTAGACGAAGACATCTATGATGAAAGAAGTGCCACCTCCAAGAATCCGCAGTATCATCTACTGCTCTGTCACAGGTCAATGGTTGGTGTAGTAAGGCACCTCTCTCAGATGGTGTCCTCTTGGGCGGATACCGACAGCTGTCGGGTACGTGTTTAGCGACTTGTAGCCGGGGACTGGGAGCGGAGCGGACGTCTCGGGCGGTGTCTGGGCTAAGTTCGCGGGGCAGAGCCCCTGAACCGCCTGCGTCGCACGGCAGAGCCATGCGACGAGAAGGCGGCGGGTCCCTAAACACAAACAGCCGGAGCCTCGCGATGAGATAAATAGGTGGGCCGAAACAGCGTGCATCTGCAACAGGAGGAGAGGGATCACTCAGGGCGTAGTCACGACTAAACGTATCCACCAAAGAGGAGTCAGGTTGGGGACTGTTGAGGATGCGAGGGGCAGGCGGTGGGCTGCGAAGTGGTGGCGGTGCGGCTGGAATGGTGGGGCCGCCGGAGCGCTTAACGTCTGCCGAACCGCTTAAGAACCGCATCGGGGCGCTGTATCCGGCAAAAATCGGTAAACGTGGCGGGTTTTCAATATTAAGTGTAACTTATTCCGCTGCGCATCATTTCTATGGACCGGCTTTGTTCTGTTCGTTTCTTGGCTTACTGCTCTGATTTTGTGCTTATGGACGATGCTTCGATGCCCCGGGCCATGTGTCCGTACGTCCCCCACACCACCTACGAAGCCCAGTCGACGCCGGCGCCGCTGCGCGTGTGTGTGATTGACCTGGGTACGAACTCGTTTCATGCCATCATTGTGGATGCGTATGCGAACGGCAGTTTTAAGGTGGTGGATCGCATGAAGGAGATGGTGCGCCTGGGCGATAGCGGGCTGGCTGAGGGGCGTCTGGCGGATGAGGCCATGGAGCGCGGCATGCGGGCGCTGAAGCATATCTATCTGCTGGCGCAAGGGCAGGGGGCGCGGTCGTTCTTCGCGTGTGCCACCAGTGCCATCCGCGAGGCGGACAATGGTGGGGCGTTCATTGAGCGCGTGCGGGATGAGATTGGGCTGCGCATTGATCCGATTAGCGGCGCGCAAGAGGCGCATCTCATCTTTCAGGGCGTGCGGCGCGAGGTGGAGATTAGTCGGCCTTCGGTAGTTGTCGATATTGGGGGCGGCTCGGTGGAGTTCATTGTGTGCACGGGCAATACGGTGCATCTGGCCACGAGTCTGAAGCTGGGGGCGGCCCGCATGACCGAGCGCTTTGTGTCGTCAGATCCGATATCGGAAGCTGATCAGAAAGCGCTTCGTGCACATTTTCAGGCAGAGCTCGCGCCGGTGCTGGCGGCGATGCAGAAGCACGACGTGCGTACGCTCATTGGCTCTTCGGGCACGGTGAAGAGTCTGGCACGCGTGTGCCTGGACCGGAACGGTCGAAGCGATACTTCGGTCTTTGAGGTGGATGTGCCGCTGGATGCGTTTCGCGATGCGCTCGATTTTATCATTGGTACCTCTGCAGCCGAGCGGGAAGCGCTTCCTGCCGTAGCACTGAAGCGGGTGGGGCAGGTTGGTGCGGGGGCGGTGCTCCTGCAGGTGCTCT
>NZ_JAWOAR010000299.1:0-5154 GCF_046498435.1 Longimonas sp.
ATCGTTTTATGTTATCTTCATTTTAAAGCCGAAATGTGAAGACGAGAAAATGCCTTCTGTGGTGCTGTGGAGCGGTGAGGGGAGTCCAGACCTGACAGGTTTTGGAAACCTGTCAGGTCTTCGCCCTACGCGTCCGCCTCGGCAGAATCCTGATACGAGTGAAGCGACTGATGAACGGAGTGAATAAAGATCTCCCTGGCGTTCAGAAGATCCGGCGGGACAGGGGCCGCCCACCTTGGGGGAGATCTTTCGACTCCGCGTCTCCTTTGCAGGCACAGCGGCATCGCTTTCCAACGGGTCATCCTGAGATGCTTCACTGCGTTCAGCATGACTGAAGACGAAGGAAAACCTCATACTACCAGGCTATTGCCGTGTCAACCCTCATTTTGATGGTTGTCCTGCAATCAGCCCCCACGAAGCCTGTCATGGTGAGCGGAAGGCGACGGAGCCCCGACCGGAGCACGCCGAACCATCTCCTCGACGCTCAGCGGGGCTATAGGCGATTGAACGGCCCTGCCAACCTTGGGGGAGATCTTTCGACTCCGCTTCGCTGCGCTCAAGATGACAGCATGTAAACGGGGCACGTTGCAACCCAACCATTGACCTGTGACAGAGCAGTAGGCGTTATCCCTGAAGTGATTGAGGGATCGAGAAATCAGTAGGTCTCAGATCAACTCCCGACAGGAATCAGAATCGTCCGAGATGACGGATGTGGGGTACACACGCACGTTCTCATCGTAATGCGGCAACCGGATTGGCACGACACGTCCGCGTGCCCTACGCGTCCGCCTCTGCATAGACGCTGGGACGCTGGCCTACGTGATCCAGGAAGCGCTCGGAGAAGTGCGCAAGGTTCTGGAATCCCACCGCATACGCCACCTCCGAAACAGTGCCCGCATCCTGTGCAAGCAGCTCCGCGGCCCGCTCCAGGCGGCGCATCCGGATCCATGCGCCCGGCGCAGGCAGGTCGTGATCGTTGGCACGGCGGTAGAGCGTTGTGCGCCCGATATCCAGCGCCTCAGCCAGCGCCTCAATGCCAAAGTCAGGGTCGGGCAGGCGACGCTGAATGATGGCTTCGGCCTCGGCCACAAAATCGGCGGGCGGCGTCTCCTCCGAATCATCAGTTGTCGTGATGCCACTGTGCGCCTCGGCCAATAGACGCTTCCGCAGCCGCTGCTGATAGTCGAGCGCGCCGCGCACCCGCATCTGCACCACCTGCGCATCGAACGGCTTTACGATATAGTCGGTAGCCCCTGCCGCCAGGCCCTCCACCTCGTCGTCGGTGCTCGCGCGGGCGGTAAGCATGATAATGGGCACGGCAGCCGTTTCCGGATGCGCCCGCAGCCGCTCGGTCATCGCCAGGCCATCCATTTCGGGCATCATCACATCGGCCAGGATCACGTCAGGCAGCCGCTTACGGGCCATGCGAAGCCCCGCCGCCCCGTTGGCCGCCTCGGCAACACGGAACGTCGGCTCCAGCACCGAGCGCACGTAAGCACGCACATCGGCGTTGTCGTCGACAATCAGCACAAGGGGACTCTTAGGGGGATGCGAAGCAGCGTCTTGCGAATCGCCTGTTGATGGGCGAACGTTCAGCATCACGTCGTCCTCAGCAATCGCTCCGGGCGTCAATGCATCGTCGTCGTCCCCCCAATCAGATGCATCTTCAGAGGGCGACGACGCAACAACCTGCTCATCGGTCAGGTGGTCGCGTCCACGCGGAAAGCGCGCTGCGAACGTGGTTCCTTCGGCACTACTCTCGGCCACCTGTAGCGTACCGCCATGCAGGTCCACGAGCGTGTGCGTAAGCGCCAGCCCAATGCCAATGCCCTCATGCGCCCGTGTCGGCGAGGCATCGGCCTGCACGAAGCGTTCAAAGATCTGCTCCTGCATCGCTTCGGGAATACCCGGCCCGGTGTCGCTCACCCGCAGGTCCACCGCTTCCGGCGTTGACGCAACGCGCACGGCAATGCGTCCGCCCTCGGGGGTAAACTTCACCGCATTCGACAGCAGATTGCCCAGAATCTGCTTGTACAGTTCCTCGTCGAGGTAGACCGGCGCCGCCTCCGCGTGCGCACCGGGGTTGGGGGCCTCGACCGTAAGCGCAAGGCCCTCGCGCTCAGCCAGCGGCACAAAAGAGCGAGTAATGCGGCGGGTGCACCGCACAACATCAACGGGACGGGCGCGCAACTGAAGCGTGCCTGCATCTTCGCGGGCCAGATCCAGCATCTGGCGCACCATGCGCAACAGGCGAAAGGCGTTGCGCTCCACCATCGACAGTTGCTGGGCCGCATTGTCGGGATCGAGGGCCTGCTCGGCAGAACGGAACGCCGTTTTTAGCTTCCGCACCGGTCCCAGGATGAGCGTGAGCGGCGTGCGAAACTCGTGGCTCAGGTTCGCAAAAAAGCGCGACTTGGCCTGGTCGAGCGCTTTCAGGTCTTCGGCCTGACGGGCCAGTTGCTCGTTCTTGGCACGGATCTCTGTAGTGCGGTCGGCCACCGTCGCTTCCAGTTCGGCCTGTCGCTCGCGCAGACGCCGGGTGCGCCACTGCACGGCTCCGCCCATGAGCCCGAGCCCCAGAAGCGTCCACAGCCCGTACGCCCACCACGTGCGATACCACGGCGGGCGAACCCGAAACGCAGCCGTAGCGACCGGACCGCGCTCGCCGTACACGTTTTTCGCCTGTACAGCCACCACGTAATCGCCCGGATCCAGATTCGTAAAGGTGGATTCGGTGGCCTTGCGCCAGGGCGACCAGGAGGCTGCATCTTCGTTTTCGTTCCGCGTGATCCGCACCCGAAAGACGGTTTCCGATGGGCGGTCGTATGCCGGGGCCGCGTAGCTGAGGCGCAGGCTGTTGTCGGCAGCGGCAAGCACCGGCGGGGACGCGCTGGAGGCGCTGTCGGTGGGGGATGTGCTGGTAGCTGTGCCAGACGCCACCAGCGCGATCGTCGAGTCGCGATCGGTGAGCGTAGCGCGATGCAGCAGCACCGGCGGCCCCTCTGGCGATGCGTCCTCGCTACGCGAGCGCGTCGTTACTGCGGATGGGGCGTAGCGCACCAGCAAGGTCTCGGGACCCAGCCCAGGCCCGCCGATCCATGTTGCGGTGCGGTCGTGCGAAATCGCGTACGTGGTAAACCCTACCAGACGCTGTAGCGCGCCGGTGTGCCATGTGTAGTCGTCGCCTTCGGCATCCCGCTGCAGCCAGCCCGTTGTCGGGGTCCTTGTTTCGCCCACATGCATCCAGATGCGATCTGGGCCCGTCTGTGCAGGTTGGGATGCGATGGGCCCCACGTATCGGTCGGGGTCAGGAATAGGCGCACGCAGCGTCGTGTCACGGACAAAGCGATCCGCCTCTGCGTCGAAGCGGTACGGTCCGTCGGCGGTGCCAGCAACCATGCGGTCGCCCACGCGATAGGGCGTGTTGAAACGCATGGACGGCAGCCCATCGGAGGTGTCGTAAGCAGCTACGGTGGGCGTAACCGCTGTGGTTTCAGCAGAATCGGGAAAGACCAGCCGCTGCATCGGCCCCGACTCGGAGGCGGCCCACAGCGCGCCCTCGGCATCGAGCGTCAGGTTTACTATGCGCTGGTTGAGCGGGCGAAGCGTATTCCGCAGACGCCATTCGTTCTCGGTCTGTTCGTTCTCGACCCGTTCGAAGAGCGCAATCCCTTCTTCCGATCCGACGTAGAGGCGCGGCCCGGCGGTCGCGGATTCGGGGCGATGCAGGGCCAGCGATGAGGCATCAGGGTGAGGGCTGTCGAGGAAACCTTGCACGCGCCCGGTGGCGACATCTACGCGCAGTACGCCCTGAATGGTAGCCGCAAGCAGGTCGGGGCCTGCTTGCAGCAAGTCGTGCACAACTGGCACGCTCGACACACGCTCAAAGCGAGCCGGACGTCCGGGCGTTTCCGCGGGTTGGAGTGCAAACAGGCCATCCATGGTGCCCACGTAGAGGCGTCCGCCAGTGCGCTGCACATCCAGCACGTTCCCCGAGAGTCCCTCGGCATCCCCATAGCGCGTAATGGGTTGATGCGTGGCAACGCGTGCCAGCCCGCGCCCCTGGGCCAGCCACAGCCCGCCGCGCCGGTCGCGCGTTACGCCATAGACGTAGTTGTCATTCAGCCCACTGCGCTGATCGATGCGCTGGCGGAGCGTGCCGTCGTCGTTGTAGAGGAACAGACCGCCGGCTTGCGTGCCAATGGCGAGTCCGTTCGGAAGGCGCTGCGCCATGTAGATGCGACTGCGCTGCAGCGCGGCGGAACGCTCATGGCTCCACGGTTCTGCGGATCCGTCGGTCCAATGCAGCAAGGTGCCCTCTGTTGTGCCCATGATAAGCCCATCGGAGCGATGCGGCACAACAAAGTAGAGCAGGGGCAGCGTACCGGCCTCGGCCACCGGTTCCAGCGTATCGCCTGCCATGCGCAGCAGCTGCCCCGAAGGACGCTGGGCGTAGAGCGTATCGCGCGCGGCCAGGGCCAGGTGGAATGGCCCCTCCCATGCGCGCATCGTGCCGTCTTTCCAGCGAAAGAGGGCTTCAGGCGTTCCGAAGTAGACGGCATCGCCTACGGCATGCGTCTTCCAGACGTGCGTAAAGTCGCGGTGCGCATCGGGGATTTCATCAACCAGCGGCACGTATCGAAACGCACCGTTGGCGGTCTGCTCCAGGCGTCCGAGCGTTTCCTGTCCACCCACATAGATGGTTCCGTCGTCGGCACGGGCCAGCGAGCGAGCGGGCGTCTGGCCCGGCAGTTCAACGAGCGTCCACCGCGTGCCGTCGTGCACCAGCACGCCGCGCGCATTGGCCACGTAGATGCGCCCGCGGGCTCCGGCTACAATCTCAAAGTTCTGCGGGTGCGCCCCGTAGATCTGCGCCGGAATCGTTTCGACAAACGGGCGGCCCTGCTCCTGCAGCGGGGGGCTACCTTGCAGAGCAGCAGCGCGTTCGGCAGGCGCGCCCAATAATATCAGGGCTGAGCAGATATACATCCACCCAGCCCCTGATACTGAATTGAACCCAAAGACGCGTGTGAACGAAATGAAGAATGAGCGCACAGCGAACGTAGCACAGCAGATGAAAGGAACGCGTGTTGTGCCATACTTCATCTGCCGCTGAACGATCCGCCTACCCCGCGAACCGATCCAGGACTTTAG
>NZ_JAWOAR010000042.1:0-7573 GCF_046498435.1 Longimonas sp.
ATGGAGCCGCCTTCCCGAAGGATGGATCCCGGATCAGCGGTGCCAGGGGCACCTTGTCCGGGATGACACATTGGTACGTAGTGCTGAACGTTGTGTTATACGCAATGCCCCACTCAGGTGTCATCCTGGACGCAGTGAGCTTGCGAACGGAGATCCAGGATCCAGGACATAAGCGCACTTCACGAGAAGGCACAGGACCGCTGTCACTTGGGCCCGGTACTGAAGTTCAGGGTGCCCCCTCAAAACATGTACATTGAACTATCGCATTTGGTATTAGTGAGTACTGAAGGCCTCATCCGCCGGTCATCCTGACGCCCGACGACGGTCGGGGGGAAGGATCTCAACGCTGACCTCGCACGCTTGAAATCGCGCCCCGCACCGGAGCACCGCATCGCGCGTCCTCGAAGCAGGGGCTCCGTCCGCGTGACCTGAGATGCTTCACTGCGCTCCCCATGACGATAGCGGCTACACGGGCCCATCCCGTTATGCATCGTATCACTTACAAAAAAAGCTAATCTACGGCCCTCACGCGCTCCCCTGTGGAGATGCGTGGGGGCTTCTTTTTGTGGAGACGCGGGAGCATCCTGCTTGCAACGCCCGACGGGGGACCGTCGGACACAGTACAGGTTCTTTTTTCGAATTGAGTATCACGTTTCGTGCGGCGCTGCTACGCATCCAGCCCATACGCTTTGCGCTTGCGGTAGAGGGTCGCGGGGTCGATGTCGAGCACCCGTGCAGCCTCTTGCAGCGTGTCAGTCTGTTGAATGGCATGCTGAATGTGATTGGCCTCGACCTCGGCAAGCGTGCGTAGCCCGGTCGGCTTGGAGACGCTTGCGCCCTCATCATCAGCAAATGGAAGGTGAGCGATGCTAAGCGTGTGACCCCGACAGAGAATGACGGCGCGCTCAATGGCATTCTCAAGCTCGCGCACGTTTCCCGGCCACGCATGCCCCTGCAGAGCCTGCTCTACCGGCTCCGACAGGGCCTCGATAGACTGGTTGTATTTGTTTGCGTAGAAGCGGAGAAAGCGCTGGGCCAGCGGGATGATGTCGGCGGGGCGCTCGCGCAGCGGGGGCACCGTAAGCGGCACCACATTGAGACGGTAGTACAGATCCTGGCGGAAGGTGCCGGCTTCAACCTCCGCCTTTAAGTTGGCATTGGTCGCCGTAATCAGCCGTACATCGGCGTGCAGGGTTTCCGGATCCCCTACGCGCTCGTAGGCCTGGTGCTGCACAAACCGGAGCAGCTTCGGCTGCAGGCTCAGCGGAAGCTCGGCGATCTCGTCAAGAAACAGCGTGCCACCATCCGATTGCGTAATCCGGCCCGGCTTGGACTGCGTGGCGCCGGTGAAGGCGCCCTTGACGTGACCGAACAGTTCGCTCTCAAACAGCTCCCGCGAGAGCGAGGGACTGTGTATCACGCCAAACGGCTCGTCGGCGCGCGGACTCCACGCATGAATGGCGCGGGCCAGCACGCCTTTGCCGGTCCCGCTTTCGCCCTGAATGAGCACCGTAGCCTCGCTGTCGGCAATCTGGCGCGCCTCGTCGAGCACAGCCTGCATGGCCGGACTCTCACTGCTGGTAAGGCGTGATGGAGCCGAGCGCTCCAGGTCCGATTCCAGCAGTGCCACCCGATGATGCAGCGCCTGCAGATCCACCGCCTTACGCAGCGCCAGACGCACCTGCTCGGGCGTAAACGGCTTGGGCAGATAGTCGGAGGCGCCGCGCCGCATCGCCTCTACAGCGGTGTCAATGGAGGCGTGCGCTGTGATCACAATGATGCTCACATCGGCATGCATGTCGAGCAGTTCCGGGATCAGATCCAATCCCGATTCCGCACCCAGCCGCAGATCCAGAAAAACGACATGGTAGGCCCCTTCGTGCATCGCCTTGCGCGCCGCCTCGGCACTGGCTACAGACGTCAGCGCGTGGCCGTCACGCTCCAGGCAGTGCTGTAGGGCCGTGCGGATACGCGGCTCATCGTCCACCACCAGGATGCGGAGCGCGGTGTCAAGGGCGTGGGGAGCATCAGGCATACGCCGGAAGCGATGGGTAGCAGAAAACAGCGCGTTGTACCGGAAATTGTCGGTGGAGAGATACGGCTCTCCTTGTTTTGGTCTGGTACGTCGCATCCATTACGGTGTTACTCGCGGATCTGATTTCGAGTCGCCGTAGTGCTGTATCAACCCTCATTTTGATAGTTGCTCTGCAACCAGCCCCCACGAAGCGTGTCATGGTGAGCGCAGTCGAACCATCTCCTTGGTGTTTAGCAGGAACTTTTGGGGACGGCACAGCACGCGTATCCATCTTGGTTTAACCCACAGAATGACCTGTGACACGGCACTATAGCACAACACGTCCTAATTCCCTGATCCAAACACACAAAATATGCAGTCCAAACCGTGCTGTAACACCGCTGCTGCATCTACAGAGGAGAGCAGCCGTAGAGGCGGATGGTCAATTTGTCGCATAGACGCATTCCCCGCGTGGCTGCATCCGCACCGTCGGAATCACTGTTTGGCATCCATCGTGGTGTCATTGCCCTGGGGATAGCGCGCATGGCGGATGCGCTGGGCAACTCGTTTCTCATCATCGTGTTGCCGCTATACGTGGCCAGCGAGTCGGTGAGCGGAGGCGCGCTGGGGCTGCCCTCGTCGGTCGTGTCGGGCGTGGTGCTGGCGCTCTTCGGCATCGTAAGCAGCCTCACGCAGCCGCTGGCGGGGCACTTCTCGGATCGCCTGGGACGCCGACGTGCGTTTGTGCTTGCTGGGCTGGGCATTTTCTGCATCGCCAACTTCTCGTTCTCACTGGCGTCGTCATACCCGGCGCTCTTCCTGATTCGGGCGGTGCAGGGCTTTGCGGCGGCGTTTACGATTACCGCGAGCGTGGCGCTGGTCAGCGAGCTGAGCATCGGTGGCGGACGCGGGCAGAACATGGGCGTCTACAACTCCTTTCGGCTGGTGGGATTTGGAGGCGGGCCGCTCTTGGCGGGGCTCGTTCTGGAGCATGGGCCGTATACGCTGCCGGGCGGCATTGCGCTCGACGGCTTTACGGCGTGCTTCTACATTGCAGCAGCGGCAGCGCTGGTGAGCACCGTGCTGGTGGTGGCTATGGTCGAGGATCCCGAAACCACGAAACCGACCCACCGCTCCTTTGCGATTCCGGTGCGCGGCGAGGGCCAGGCGCTCGACCCCGTCTTTTCGCTTGGTCTGGCTACGTTCATGATGACCGGCTGCATCGCGCTCATGTCGTCAATTGAGCCGGAGGTGAACGCCCGCCTCAATCAGGGGCCGGTGCTCTTTGCCATCCAGTTTGCCACATTCATCGGCGCGCTGGCGGTGGTGCAGCCGCTCGTGGGGCGGGCCAGCGATACGTACGGACGCCGCACGTTCATCCTGATTGGGCTGGCGGCGCTGGCTCCCACCACACTGGCGCAGGGACTGGTAACAACACCCGCACAGATGATCGGGGCGCGGCTCCTGCAGGGCATCAGCGGGGCGCTGATTTTTGCACCGGCGCTGGCGCTGGCAGGCGATCTGGCGAAGGAGGGCGAGGTGGCCTCCAGGCTCTCGGTGCTGACCGTAGCGTTTGGGCTCGGCATCTCGTTTGGGCAGATCACCGCGGGCATCCTCGTGCAGTACGGGTTTGTGATGCCCTTCGCCATGGGTGCGCTCCTGGCCCTCACGGGCGTGGGGCTCGTCTACACCCAGGTGCACGAACCGGTGCCTGATGCTGAAGTGGCGCCACATGCGCACTGATGCGACCCCATTATCAACGATATAAGCAGGTCGCTATGCCGTCTGCTGCAGACCCACGCGTTCGATGCGCGGTGTAAGATACGAGTCCATGATATGATTTCCGATCTGAAGCGAGGCGGTAGCGGCAGGCGAAGCTGCGTTAATGACGTTCACTACGCGGTCGGTGGCACGGATCAGAAAGTCGTCGACCAGCGTGCCGTCGCGGCGCACCGCCTGAGCGCGCACGCCCGACGGCGAGGGCACGAAGTCGTCAGATGTCACGTCGGGGATGAGATGCTGCGCGGCCCGCACGTACGTTTCTTTGCTGAGCGACTGCACCATCTCGTACAATCCCTTGCGCCAGTGTTTGGCGCTTAGCTTCATAAAGCCGGGATACGTGAGCGTCTCCCACAGCTCGGTCCAGTTCACATCCGCAAAGGTGTAGCCCTCGCGGGCAAAGGCCAGCACCGCACTCGGCCCGCACTCCACGTGGCCTTCAATCATCCGCGTAAAGTGCACGCCCAGGAACGGGAAGTCGGGGTTGGGCACCGGGTAGATCAGGTTGTTGCACAGGTGCTGTCGTTCGGGCACGAGTTCGTAGTACTCTCCTCGAAATGGCACAATCTGCGCCTGCGGATCTTGCCCGCTCATCTGCGCAATCTTGTCGGCGTAGAGTCCGGCGCAGTTAACGACAAGCCGCCCGCGCACCGAGCCTGCTGTGGTATGACAGACCACGCCGTCCGACGTTACGTCGAGCGCCTGTACCGCTGCACCGGTGTAGACATCGTAGCCGTGGTCGTCCACCGACTGCGCGAGGGCCTGCGCCATCCCAATGTAATCCACGATGCCCGAGCTGGGCACATGCAGCGCCGCCACGCCGCGCGTGTGAGGTTCCAGCTCGCGGAGCCGCTCCGGCCCGATGCGCGTACAGGCGATCTGGTTCTGCCGTCCCTTCTCGCGGATGCGCATCAGTTCAGGCACCTCCGCTTCGGTAGCCGCCACAATCACCTTACCACAAACATCGTAATCCACTTCGTGTTGCTCACAGAAATCGACAAGCTGCTTGCGGCCTTCGCGGCAGTTTTCGGCTTTGAGCGAGCCCGGCGTGTAGAAAATGCCCGAGTGGATGACGCCCGAGTTGCGTCCGGTCTGGTGCGTGGCCACGGCATTCTCCTTCTCCAGAATGGCGCACCGCACGCCCGGGTGCGTCTGTTGGAGCTGGTAGGCCGTGGCTAATCCGACAATGCCCCCGCCAATGATAACGATGTCGTACGTATCCATAGGAAAAAACAGTATGTAAGGAGGTTGAGCGGACGTAGGGCCCGAAGAGGCGTAGCGCAGTATGGCCACAAAGTGTAGCATGTGCTGCTCGCCACCGACGCGTCCGAAATGTGTATTAAGCGTACAATTTTATTTCACGCTGCATCTGTACAGGTGTTCAAGCGCTGAATCACCCGGTCCTGTAGCGGGTAAACACTCATCCAATCGACGCTTTACCCACGTGCTACCCGTTGCCCATGTCCGCTCGTTTCTGGCGCCCCGTCGTCCTGCTATTGTTTGTTGTCGCGTTGGGGGGATGCGCAAGCACCGCCCCATCCGACCCCGATGCCTCAACGTCCGAATCCGATGCCGACGTAGCGCCCCCACCGCGTTTAGAGGTGCCTGTGCCTGAACCCGACACCTTTGCCGTTACGCCGGAGCGTCCGCCCCATGCCTGGTTTCATATGGATGCCGAGGCCGACGGCCACCCCGGACTCAGCACGCACCGTGTGCACACCACCCTCCTGGCCGATCGTGCGCCCCAGCAAACGGTAACCGTTGCCATCATCGACTCCGGCGTTGACATTGAGCACGACGAGCTGGCCTCGCAGCACTGGACGAACGACGACGAAACGCCCGAAAACGATGTTGATGACGATGAAAATGGATACGTCGACGATGCCTACGGGTGGAGCTTTCTGGGCAACCCCGATGGCGAAAACGTAGACCAGGACACCTACGAGGTAACCCGGCTCTACCGCACCTACCGCACCTGGGTGGCTGAGACCGACACAACCGACCTGTCGTCTGCCGGACGCGATTCGCTCGACTATTTCTACACGCTGCGCAACGATTTTGAGGAGGAGCGCGATGAGGCCAAGCAGCAACTGGCTAACGTGAGCGAGGCGCACAACACCGTGCAGAATATATTGCGTTTCTTGCGTAGCGAGCTCGACGTCGAGGAGGTAACTCCGGCCGATGTCGCGGGCTTGCAAGACCGCGACGATCCGCGCTTCCAGCAGGCCTACGACATCCTCACGTTCTTCTACAACCAGGACCTGACGCCCAGCGATATCGAGCAGTTTTACGACCAGGTAAGCGGGCAAGTCGAGTACGGCTACAACCCCGACTTTGAGCCACGGTCTATTGTGGGGGATACGTACAGCGACCTCACCGAGCAGGGCTACGGCAACTCCGATGTGCACGGCCCCGATCCGGGACACGGGACCCATGTAGCAGGCATCATCGGCGCTGAGCGCGACACCACGCTCCGCATTGACGGTGTAGCGCCCGCTGTGCGCCTGATGCCGGTACGTGCTGTGCCTGATGGTGACGAGCGCGACAAAGACGTAGCCAACGCCATCCGCTACGCAGCCGATAACGGGGCCGACATCATCAACATGAGCTTCGGCAAGGGCTACTCGCCTCAGAAAGAAGTGGTTGACGATGCGGTGCGCTACGCGGATTCGCTGGGCGTGCTCATGGTGCACGCTGCAGGCAACAGCGCCCTCGACATTGATACCGAAGACAACTTCCCCACCGCGCATTACACCGACGGCGGACGTGCTACGCACTGGATTGAGGTCGGCGCGTCGGGGTGGAACGTTGAGGAGGAGCTGGTAGCGCCCTTCTCAAACTACGGGGAGGAGCGCGTCGATGTGTTTGCGCCGGGCGTAGACATCTACTCCAGCAACACCGGCAACGAATACCGCTTCAATAGCGGGACGAGCATGGCCGCGCCGATGGTGTCGGGCGTAGCCGCGCTGCTGATGGCGTACTACCCCGAGCTTTCAGCCCAGGAGGTGCGCGAGATCATTGTAGAGTCGGCGGTGTCGTATGCCGACCAGGAGGTTACGCGGCCGAGCACCGATCAGCAGGGCGAGGCGACCCAGGTGCGCTTTGGCACGCTTTCATCCACAGGGAGCATTGTGAACGCGTACGAAGCCGTGCAGATGGCGGAGGAGCGTATCCAGGAGCGCGAGTAATCTCGAATCCCCTTCCCCCCGACGGTCGTCGTGGGTCAGGATGACGTTGAGGTGTGAGGTAAAGCAGCAGTCCCCCAATCGCTCCCCTAAAGAGGGAAGCCCTAAAGAGGGAAGCCGTCGCACCAGCGACTGAGGGGGAATAGACTGGAGCCAACGGTCCCCCGTTGGCTCAGCAAATGAAGGCTCCTGCGTTTCCCACGCGACAGCAATACCGAAGGGGGGGCCGTGGTGTACGCCAGAAACGCAGACGGTGCCGACAGTGGTCGGAGCCACAGGGGGCAGAACTGCGCTCACCATGACAGGCTTCGTGGGAGGGTGATTGCAGAGCAACCATCAAAATGAGGGTTGACACAGCACTACTGTCGTGTCACACCTGAATGTTAGGGTGCGGAGACTGTGCCAAACTCTGTGTCCCCCCAAAACCTGTCATGGTGAGCACGCGACGGGCCCAGCCCGAAGCGCGTCGAAACATCTCCTCGTCTTTCAGAAGATTAATGAGATAAAAAAGTTTTTGGCGAAACCCGGAGGGCTTGACCTTGAAGCGGGAGGGCCAGGCTTATCCCATGGCCATCGGGGTTGCCTGGCCGTTTTG
>NZ_JAWOAR010000138.1:0-6743 GCF_046498435.1 Longimonas sp.
TTCCAGAACCTTGCGCACTTCTCCGAGCGCTTCCTGGATCACGTAGGCCAGCGTCCCAGCGTCTATGCAGAGGCGGACGCGTAGGGCACGCGGACGTGTCGTGCCAATCCGGTTGCCGCATTACGATGAGAACGTGCGTGTGTACCCTACATCCGTCATCTCAGAGGCCGCCCGGGATATCCGCTTCGCTCCTGATCCCGGGCTAAGGAAACCCATAGCCGGGTAACCTGTGCCGACCCCTGTCGGTACCGCTTGCGTCCCCGGCAACATTAAGGCGAGTTTCGTCGCTCACCGATTGCAAACACCTGTATGATGATTCAGCGCAGATGGCATGATGCCTCTCAAACAGTCATCCCGGACAAGGCGCCCCTGGCGTCGCTGATCCGGGATCTATTCGTCTTTCAGGTAACGCCGATCACTTGAGGATTAGCGACTCCCCGTGATCGAAATGATAGTTTTCATATTGTAGGGACACGGCGCGCCGTGTCCCTACCACTACGCATGGTACGATTGTGCACGAACTTACCTTCTCATGACACCTTTCGAAACGCTATTCGCGGTTGCTATCGGCATCGGGTTGAGCGCGGCGGCGGGGTTGCGTGTGTTCATACCGCCGCTGGGCGTGAACGTCGCATCTCTGGCGGGTGAACTGCCGCTGGCTGAAGGGATGGCCTGGCTTGGGTCGCCGCTGGCCACCGCTGCATTGGGCGTTGCTGCGCTGGTAGAAGTGGGGGCCTACTACATTCCGTGGCTCGACAATCTGCTGGATACTGTGGCCACGCCCATGGCTGTGGCGGCGGGCACGATCCTCACCGCGTCGACCCTGGGCGAGGCGTCGCCCTTTATGCAGTGGGCGCTGGCGCTGGTGGCCGGGGGCGGATCGGCAGGTGCGGTGCAGGGCGGTACGGTGCTGCTGCGCGGGGCGAGTAGCGCCTCCACGGGCGGACTCGGCAACCCGCTGGTATCCACCGGCGAGGCAGGCGGCTCGCTGGTGCTCACGGTCCTGGCGATCATCGCGCCGTTTGTGGGGCTGGCAGCGCTGGTTGCGCTTGTGGTGTATGGCGTGCGCCGACTCCGAGCACGGCGTTCATCCGTCTCGTAAACCGGTTCCGATTTGGGATGTACGATTGGGGATTTGCGATTGGGGATGTGCGATCTGTCTTTGTTGGTGGGTGGTAGCGTTTAGATCCTGTCAGGCTCTTGGGCGCTACGGTATCCACGCATTGCCAATCTGAACGGTTAGGCGCACACCCACCTGGGGATAATCGGGATGCACAAAGGCAAACGCCTCCAGCCCGAGTCCGAATCCGTATGCGGGCGTTACGAAGAACTGGCTGCCGAGGAGAGCGCCGAACGAGCGATGCGTGACGTCTGCGCGGGTGCGCTCCCACCCCAGCGCAGGTCCCACGAACCCGGCCACCGCAATGTCGGGGCGCGCCCACACGCGTCCTACGTTCAGGCCCGTTGCTGCTGTGTAGGGACGCGTCTCTTCGGCAGTGCGGGCTTCTGTGCTCCAGTTGCCATGTGCGGCGGCCTGCCCGACCCAAGCAGTCTCACGTCCGCCCACAGTGAGGCTGGCCCCCGCACTTCCGTTGCTTCCCGATCCGGCCCCGGCTCCGAGTCCAACGCCTGCCGTGATCCATGCACGGGGCGGATTCGACGTGTCGAGCGGACCCGGCGCATATTGGGCAGCGGATTCGGCGTATCCGGCCAGCATAACGAACAGAGCGAGGATACCCACAGTGTTGGATTGGCGAACGACTACCTGAGAAAAAGAGCAGCACACCGTCATATCAAGAATAAAAGAGCGTGTAGTCAGGCTGCGTAAGTCCCCATGAATCCGTGGGACTGTTGTAGCCGCTGCACGTGTCCGAGACGTCACAAAGGGGTGTGCAACCATGTACATGCCGTAAACAATGATGCTAAAGCGGAGCGGCATAACGTCCGGGCGAACTGAAGGCGCGGCGGTGCCTACAACGTACTCTGCATTGCCACTCTACCGAACGAACCACATATTACATGGCTACTCCTGACTCGCTCTCGCCCGACCGCCTGCGCCGGACTATAGACCCGAGCGCGTTCGACTTTACCACGACCGAGGCGCTTGATGCCGACACCACGGTTGTGGGACAAGACCGCGCGCAAGAGGCGCTTCAGTTTGGCGTCCAGATGGATCAGCCCGGATTCAACGTGTTTGCGCTGGGCCCGAACGGCACCGGGCGCCACCGCATGGTGCGCCAGATGCTGGAGGATGCCGCCGCCGAATCGGGGGCTCCGTCGGACTGGTGCTATGTCAAGAACATGGATGAGGAGCGCACGCCGCGTGCCCTGCGGCTGGACGCGGGCGCTGGAGCCGACTTCGAGGCGGCGATGGACGACTTCATTGCATCCGCGCAGGCCGCGCTGTCGGCCACGTTCGACAGCGAGGAGTACCAGGCGCGTCGCCAGATGATCGAAGACGAGGTGCGCTCAGAGCAAGAGGAGGCGCTGGAAGCGCTGCAAGAGCGTGCTCGCTCGGAGGACATCGCCCTCATCCGCACGCCCAACGGGTTTGCCTTCGCCCCGATTCGTGATGGCGAGGTCGTGTCGCCCGACGAGTTCGAGGCGCTCGATGACATCGACCGCGATGCCGTCCAGGAAAAGATTGATGCGTTCGAGGACGAGCTCCAGCAGATTATGCGCAAGCTGCCCGAGCGGCAGCGTGAGGCCCAAGAGCGGCTCGACGAGCTCAACGAGGAGATGGCTCACCACGCCATCGACCCGCTTATCGAAGAACTGAAAGACGAATACGCCGACCACGTGGCCATCACCGACCATATCGACGCGGTACAGGCCGACATTGTGGAAAACGTCGGCGCACTCGTTCAGCAAGGCCAGGGCAGCCACGGCGCTTTTGGCGAGGAGAATTCGGGCGGCATGGCATTTATGGCGATGCAGCAGGGCGGGCCCTCGTGGGATCGCTACCGCGTGAATCTGCTTGTGCACCACGACCCCGACGATGGCGCGCCCATTATCACATGCGACAACCCCACCTACGCGAATCTTGTGGGACGCGTGGAGCAGCAGGCCCAGATGGGGGCGCTCATCACTGACTTCAGCCTCATTCAGCCCGGTGCGCTCCACAAAGCCAATGGCGGCTACCTCGTCATTGAGGCGCGTAAGCTGCTGCAACAGCCGTACGCCTGGGAAGGCCTGAAACGCGTCTTGAACAGCCAGAACATCGACATCGAATCCCCCCAGCAGGCGCTTGGATTGATGCGCACCGTCTCGCTGGAGCCGGAGCCTATCCCGCTGAACGTGAAGCTGGTGCTTGTGGGCGAGCGTTGGCTCTACCACCTGCTGTGCGCCTACGATCCGGATATGGAGGATCTGTTTAAGGTCATGGCCGATTTCGACGACCAGATGGACTATGACGACGAGCACATGGCATCGTACGCCGACATGCTGGCCACCATGGCCGAGCGCGCCGACCAGCCGCCGCTGCACGCCTCGGGCGTGGCTCGTCTGATGGAGCACAGCCTGCGCATCGCTCAGGATCAGGAGAAGCTCTCCGCACAGGTGGATACGATGCAGGATCTCGTGGCCGAAGCCGGATTCCATGCGCGCAAGAGCGATGCCGAGCGGATCGAAGCCGACCACGTGCAGGCGGCTCTCGATGCCCAGCGCCGCCGCGCCGATCGCCTCAAAGAGCGTGTGCAAGAATCCATTGAGCGCAACACGCTCTACATCGACACCGACGACGCCGTGGTCGGGCAGATCAACGGACTGTCCGTGTTGCAGCAGAGCGGCTTTGCCTTTGGACGTCCGAACCGCATCACCGCGCGGGTGCGCCTGGGTAAGGGCGACATTGTGGACATTGAGCGCGAAACCGCACTCGGTGGGCCGCTTCACGCAAAGGGCGTGCTTGTGCTGTCGGGCTTCCTGAGCGGACGCTATGCGCCCGAGCAGCCGCTCTCCATGCAGGCCAGCCTTGTGTTTGAGCAGTCGTACGGCGGCATTGACGGCGACAGCGCCTCCTCCGCCGAACTCTACGCGCTAATGTCGGCTCTGGCCGAGGTGCCCATCAAGCAGTCGCTGGCCGTTACCGGCTCGGTGAACCAGCACGGCGTGGTGCAGCCCATCGGCGGGGTGAACGAGAAGATCGAAGGCTTTTTCGAGGTATGCCAGCGTCGCGGACTTACGGGCGAGCAGGGCGTGCTCATCCCCCAGAGCAACGTGCCCCACCTGATGCTTCGCCAAGATATCGTAGACGCCGTGGCGGCAGGCAATTTCCACGTGTATCCCGTCGAAACCATCGACGAGGGCATCGCGCTGCTCACGGGGCAGCCCGCTGGCACGCGCGGCGATGACGGCACATATCCGGCCAACAGCATCAACGGGCGCGTGGAAGAGCGCTTGCTCACCTTTGCCCGGCAGCGCCAGCAGTTTGGTATCAACGGGCAGGCGGAGGCGCAGGCCACGGCATCCACCGAGTAAGATGCGACGGGCCGCATTCGTTCGTTTCTTGAAGCAACCTCCTCTTTTGTGCTATGTCGCTGCTACGTCACGCGGTGGTCGGGCTCGATGGCTCGCGCACCAGCGAGTCGGCCCTCACGGTAACACTGCACCTGGTGCAGCCGGGGCTGGGCCGGGTCACCGGATGCTATGTGGAAGATGCCTCGCTGCGCCGGGCCGCACGCCTGGGCACGACACGCGCTGTACCAGCGGGACGCGGTACCGCTGTGCCGCTGTCGACGCGTCGTGTGGAGCGCTCTTTCGAGGACACCGCCGACTATGTGCGCTGGCGCTTGAACGAGTTGGCGCACACGTATAGCGTAGATGCTGAGTTGCAATCGGTCGAAGGACACGCGACGTCGGCACTGCTTGGGGCGGAGCGCACCGCCGATCTTGTTGCAGTGGGGATGCAAGGCACCACGAACGACCACAGGTACCGGCTGGGCCACACGCCGCTGGCGCTCGTCCGAGAGGCGGACCGCTCGCTGCTGATCAGTCCACGCCAGGTGCCGGGGCTCAACCACGTAACCGTGTACTTTTCCGAGGGCCCCGACGGCGCGGCGGCGCTTCAGTGGGCCACCTATGCGTCCTATGCACTTCATGTGCGTCGTGTACGCGTGCTGCTGCCTGCTGCCGATGACGCCGCGTACACAGCACAGCGCGAGACGCTCCGCGAACTGCGCCCGCCCGGCAACGTGTTGTGGCAGCCGGTGCGATGTACCCCGCTGGCGGCGCAGCGTCCGGGCACGGCCCTGCACCGCGCGCTGGATGGATTGGTGGTGGCGCCGCTGAGCTTTGTGCGAGACGACGTCGCATCGGTGCGGGCATTTCTGCATGAACTCCAGCAGCCGCTTTTGCTCGCCCGCCAGCCTGACGCATCCCCCCAACAACGCCCGAAGATCGGAATGTCGGCGGTGATGTAGATGGGTGGATCTACAGCATGAGGGCCAGGCCAAGCGCAGCAGCGGCGGTGCCGAGCAGGGTGCTGCCGAGGGTGTAGCCTAGCAGCAGACGCCAGCGGCCCTCGCGCAGGAGCGTGGCCGACTCGACCATCCAGGTGGAAAATGTGGTGTAGGCGCCTAAAAATCCGGTGCTTAGCACCAGATGCCAACTGGACGGAAGCGCTCCGGAAAGCGCGGCCCCGGCAACGAGTCCGGCTCCGAGCGAGCCCAGCACGTTGGCTACGAGCGTGCCGCCGAGGCTGTCGGACTGGTACTGCTGCATCCACACGCTGGTGGCGTAGCGGGCCACGGCGCCGAAGGCTGCGGCACAGGATAGCGCAAGGGCGAGGAGCATGGTGAAGGCGGGGGTTACGAAGCGGGCGTGGTAAGGAGGCGTTCGGCAGCGGCCAGTCCCGATCCGGCGGCGAGCAGGCCCAGAAGCAAGCTGGCCGCAACGTATCCGAGCGCGGCGGCCTGGGCTCCGGCATCGGCCAGATGCACGGCGTCGAGCGCGTAGGTCGAGAACGTGGTGAACGCGCCCATGAGTCCGGTGGTGAGGGCGTAGCGCACCAGGCGATGCTCGGGATGCTTGTGCACGAGCCAGCGTCCGCCTGCACCAAGCACGAAGGCCCCGACAACATTGATCGTAAGGATGACATACGGCACCTGGCCGGGCGTGTAGGGAAACGCGAGGACAAGGCCATGGCGCAGCAATCCGCCAACTGCGCCGCCTCCGGCTACCGCGCTGGCAATGACGGCGTGTAGGCGAAGCCAGCGGCGACGGGCAGGGGAGAGCACAACACAGACCGATGCAGGGAGCAACCAGTGAGTTGGCCTGCTTTACGAGTCGAGCCGGTCCGCGTTCGTGGTGATTACTGGAATTGAGGGGAGGGGGGTACGGCGGAGAGACGCAACAGAATAGATTCGATGCTGGGGGGCGGACGCTGGAGTGTTCTCTGCCATAGCACCGACGGGGGAACTTGTGCCGAATGCTATCGGCACCGTCGGTGCCAGGTCCTGTGGTTAATCTCACAGTTTGCGACGAGTGGGGCGAGAGGTGGCCCACTTTGGTGGATCCTGTACAGCTTTCATACCGCGCCGGGAGGCGTCACCGTCGCAGCCAGTCAGTTAATTCATGTCGGCTCCGGGTCACCACAGCGTAACGGCCATGCCTAGGCTGGCCGAGAAGCGCACGCCGTCGCCGGCACGCCCGGTGAGGTCGACCAGGGCCGGACTAAACACCAGCGGCACGCGTTCAAACGGCGTTACCGAGAGGCCGAGCGCCAGGTCCTGGCCGGTCCAATTCGC
>NZ_JAWOAR010000072.1:0-3174 GCF_046498435.1 Longimonas sp.
CGGCCTGTAGGAGTCCGGCAGCCGCCACGGTCTGTGCATGCGGAGCAAGGGCGTCCCGAAGCGGGCCAGCGTGGGGATGATCGGTGGCCGCCAGCGCCCGGTACACCGACGGCACTACGTTGTGATGTTGCGTCCATGCCACCAGATGAGCAGGGGCGCACTGCTCGGCATGTGCATCCAGGGTCGAGGTCCACTTCTCGGATGCATCGACCTGGAGCGCGTGGCGGAGCGCGGCGCATCCCACCTGAACGGCGGTATCGGAAACAGCGTCGGAATCAGCCATCAGGAGGCGGGCGGGTAGCGGTAGAGCAGGCGATGGGTGGTGCGCGGATCGACGGGCTCGGCCAGCGCCGTGCCGCGAATCTCAACCCAGGCGTGGGCCAGGTGCTCATGCGGACGGTTGCGCTGTGCGCCAAGGCAGAAATGCACGGGCGCATGTGCGGTGCGCTGCATCAATCCAAACAGAAGAAGCGCACGCGGCAGGCAGCGGCCGGAGCGCCCGCGCGTGGTGAGCCGATACGCCACCGTCAGGCACGCGCCCAGCGCAAGCGGCGGGCCCAGTCCGCGCCAGGTGGTGTGAGGCACGGTTGGAGTCAGGCGTTTCAGTACGTTGGGGAGCGTGTGTGGTGCGGCGGCTTGCTGCACGCGGCGCAGGTGCAGCGCCACAATAGCGTAGAGCCAGAGCGCGTGGGGTAGCGCGCGCATGCACGACAAGGCCCGGCGCCACCGTGGACGCGCAGCGTACTGCTGGATGTGCACCGCTATGTTTGGCGATTCATCAGCAATCATGATGCAGGCACGATGAGTTGAACCGCACGCATGGATTGCAGAAACGTGTCGGTGTGCGTACGGGCGGTGGCCTGTGAGAGTGCGGGCTCGGCATCGTCGCTTTTTGCGTTGGCGTGGGCTCGGAGCGCCTCGGCCAGCTCAGGGGCGGTGGCCTGATCGTGCTCTTGCAGGTACGACCAGAGCACGTATCCGGTCTCGTTGAGTTCGTAGTACGTCTGGCTGTTCAGGTCGAGCACGACAGCGGCATCGGCATCGAGCGCGGTGGCAGTGGCATGCGAGGCGCAGCGCACGGGCACATCGTCGGCAAAGGCAGGAGCAGCAGGCATGATGTAGCGGAGGGCAGATACAGAAGGCTATACGAGCGCCGTTGTGGTTTGTAAGAGTTCCGCCAGGCGCCCTGGATCGTGGTAGAGGTCGCGTCCGGCGTGCAGGCGATACACGGTGCACTGGCGCAGCAGGTGCCCCATGCGATCCCACTGGGCCCGGGCGGCATCGGGGGGCAGGAGCGCGGGCGGTACGCCCTGGGCCATGAGTTCAGGCAGGGCCTGCGTGGCTGAGCAGGCAACGAGTTCGCTCCTCTTGCGATCCGTAATGGTTGGAAGAAGGAGTGCGGCAGGGGCCGCCTGCGCCGCACGGCGCATTGTGGGAGCGGGATCGGGACTATGGTGGCGCGGACGCATGCGCGGGTGCATCGGACGCTTTTCTCGTTCCGTAAACCGCCCAAACAGACTGCGCGGCGGGTTGATGCTGGTGGGTGCGGGCAGGTCCAGCCGGTCCCACGCATCGGTGCACACGTGGATGGTCTGCGCCAGGCTGTGCACGTGCACGCTCGTCGTTGCAGGCGGAGGCACCACCAGCATATCGTCGCTGACCCCTGCCCACGCGCGCATCATGAGCCCGGCGGTGAGCGTCGACTTCCCGCATCCAGACGGCCCGACCAGCAGGAGGGCGTTTGGTCCTGTGGATCCAGCGGGGGCTCGCAGGGCGGCGGCGTGGAGCGGCATCCAGCCGGTGCGGGGGAGGAGCAGGGTGAGCACGTCGCGAAAGGCGTGCGCCCAGCGGGCGGTGCCCTCCTCGGAAGCGGGCGCGGTTGCCATGGCCAGCGTGGCGACTGGGTTCGTTGGCGCAAGCCGGGCGGTGTAGGTGGCGCGCTCGATGTGCCACCCCGAGGCGTGACGCCACACCGTACCGCGCTCATCGCGGCTGACGCGGGTTGCGGCTTCCGGGCGGGGCGGCAACGCAGGGGCCAGCTTGATGTGGATGTCGGCATCAGACGCATGGGGAGCAGGCATCGGCTCCAGCGCCAGCGCCTCGCCGATGGCGTGCCAGTCGGGTACAGGCGGCCCTACTTCTGCACTTGAGCGCGTAACGTGCACCGTAATGCCCTCGCCTGCCGACTTCGCCATGCGAAACGCCGCGATGGGTGTGGGAGGAACGGTTTTCATCGGGCCGATAAAAGCATACGGGGCAGCGTGGTTCGCACCATGGATTGTCACGAGACTGGCGTGGGTGGAAACGTCTGGGACGAGGTATCCATCCCGGTAGACTCGGGGAGCGTACCCAGCGAGCGAACGCGGGGCGGCTCGTAGCCTGCAGGACGCGGCGTGCCGCCATCCGATTCATGTTGATAAGATGGCTCGTCGTCCTCCGAGCGCCAGAGCAGCGATGTATTGTAGGACGTAGACATGAGTATGGACTGTTTGGATTACATGATCGAGGGTGCCGGCGGTCTCACCACCTGGATGTTATCGCACAACGACAAACCGCGTCGTTTGCGTGGCGTCTTCGCCCTGCACACGCAGGAAGTACGTTCCGCTTGCAAGGGTGGCTGTGTCAATTGTTAGCGTCTGTGGGCGCTGCCCGGCAATCTCGCCGTCGTGCAGCGTGCGTACGCGGCGGCCCAGGGCATCGTACACCGTGGCCGTCACCGCCTGCGTCTCCCGTACGGTCAGTTCCACAGTGCCTTGCCCGCGCACCGGGTTCGGGGCCACCGGGGTAAGGGCCATGTCATCTTGCAGGCGCACCTGCACCTCCACCGGCTCGCTGGGGGTGGCCGTGCCATCGGTATCCACCTGTTCGACACGGAAGGTATGGGCTCCGTAGCTTAGATCATCTACGCGTGTCTGATAGGACTGCGGCGTGTCGGTCGTACCGGCGCCCTCCACAAACGTGAGCGTCTCGTACGTGCCATTGTCGGTCTGGCGCTGCACGTTGAAGCCGGCGTTGTTCGTCTCCGAGGCCGTCGTCCACGACAGCACCGCGTCGGTGCCATCGGACTGGCCCTCGAACGTGGTTAGCTCCACCGGCAGCGGCGCTTCCGGTCCAGCGCGCACAATGAAGCGCGGATTGTCTACGGCATCATCCTGCACGCCCCCTCCAATTCCG
>NZ_JAWOAR010000139.1:0-2895 GCF_046498435.1 Longimonas sp.
TCGCTGCGCCTGGGCGTACGCGCCTTCAACGCATTCGAAAGCCGCGGCCTCACCGAGGGCGATCCGCGTCTGCCCGCGGGCGTCGATCCATCGGACCAGCCGTTCTTTAACGCGCGCCCCATCCTGCCACGCCGTATTACAGCCTCGCTCACGTACCGGCTGTAAGGTCTGCTCCGAAGCGGTCTGTGCCGCTTACGAAACGGCACCTTCTCACCAACGGGCCCAGCTGCGCTGTGCGGCTGGGCCTTTTCGGTGCTATGCCACCGGGCCTGCGCATCCACCTACCTACGTACCTGCCGTAGTACGCGCCTGCCGCATTGAGCATGCGGTCTTTACGTAGTGGACTTGACCCCGACCGCGCTGTTGGGTAGAATGCAACGGCCTCTTTACGCAGCGTTAACGGATGCGCCGCCGCGCGCAGTCCACCCACGCCCGCTATCCCGTGCTTGTTGACGTAAACCAACTACGCGCTCTATGACGGATTTTCCCATCAGCACCCTCGATCTGTTTGTCATCGGGGGGTATTTCCTCATCGTTTTTGGGATTGGCTACTACATCGCCAAACGCATTGATACCGGCGAAGACCTGTTCCTGGCGGGGCGCTCGCTGATGTGGGGCACCATTGGGCTCTCACTCTTCGCCTCCAACATCTCCAGCACTACGCTCATTGGCCTGGCTGGCGATGCGTACAGCACCGGCATCGCCGTATCAAACTACGAGTGGATGGCGGGGCTCGTACTGGTGTTCATGGCGTTCTTCTTCATCCCCTTCTTCATTCGCTCGCGCCTGACCACCATCCCGGAGTATCTCGAAAAGCGCTTCGATGTGCGCTCGCGAAAGTACTTCTCGGGGCTCACGGTCTTCACCAGCATCATGATTGACGCCGCGGGCGGCATCTACGCAGGCACACTCGTCTTGCAGATGTTCTTCCCCGACCTCCCGTTTCTATGGACGGCCTTCGGGCTGGCGGGCATAGCAGGCATCTATACGGCCTTCGGCGGGCTTGCAGCTGTCGTGTACACCGATGTCATACAGGCGGTTATCCTGTTTGTGGGATCCGTCTTTATTGCGCTGATTACATTTGCGCAGTTCGACTTTTCGTGGGCCCAAGCTACCGCCGCCCTCCCCGACGGCCACCTGTCCATGATTCATCCCATCGACAATGCAGAAGGGCGCTTACCGTGGCTGGGCACCCTCGTGGGTGTGCCCGTGCTGGGCTTTTACTACTGGGGGCTTAACCAGTACATCGTGCAGCGCGTGCTGGGTGCCAAAGATCTGAAACAGGCCCGCTGGGGCGCGCTGCTGGGCGGACTGCTGAAGCTGGCACCGCTCTTCATTATGGTGCTGCCGGGCGCGTGGGCGCTCTCGCTCTACCCCAACCTTGAGAATCCCGATCTCGTCTTCCCCACGCTCGTCACTGAACTGCTGCCCATAGGTGTGGTGGGGCTGGTGCTGGCTGGGCTCGTCGCCGCCATCATGTCTACCATCGACTCGACCCTAAACGCCGCGTCTACGCTCATCACGGTTGACTTCGTGCAGCCCGCCAAGCCCGACCTTACAGCGCAGCAGATCGGAACGCTTGGCAAGTGGGTCACGGTTATCCTGATGATCGTGGCTGCGCTGTGGGCGCCTATGATTCGCGAGTTTCCCGGGCTGTGGAATTACATCCAGTCGGTGCTCTCCTTCCTCGTGCCGCCGGTTGTCGCGGTGTTCTTGCTCGGCGTATTCTGGCCGCGCATGGGTAAAAACAGCGCATTCATCACGCTAACCGGTGGGCACGCGCTCTCGCTCGTCGTCTTTGCGTTCTGGATTACCGATACGCTCGAGCTCCACTTCACCATTGTGGCAGGCTTGCTTACGGTCCTATGCATCGGGCTGGCTATCGGCTCCGCACTCGCGTTCGACACACAGCCTACCCAAGAGAAGGTCGAAGGATATACCTGGGCCAACCGCACCATTGAGCCCGAAACGGCGCTGCCCTGGTACAAAGACTACCGCTGGCAGTCGGTCGCTATCGTGGGACTTACCGTAGTGATGCTGGTGGTCTTCTGGTAGTTGCGAATGGTCGTCTGCGTATCAAAGGCTATGCGGTCTGCGGGGCTGAGGATGGGGCCGCGTGCTCACGGCGTGGCGGACGGTCGTCGTGGGCAGCGGCACCAGCAGGCGCGGCGGCATGCGCATCGAGCGGATGCTGGCCGCACTCCAGACACTTGTAGTATCCATGAGATGGACGCGCCATCCAGGGTGTGTGCGTTTCGCAGTGTGCACATGCGCCCCACACCTTGGTGTAGTGCGCTGTAGCCTCTACCGATGCATTCAGGTAGCGGTCGCGAAGCTGGGTAAGCCAGGTCATAGCAATCAGACGGATTATGCAAAAGGAAGAGACGCTATCGTGCGCCTCCATTTCGCCCGCCTGTACCTTCCACGCCCCCATCCGTTCGCCAATACACCGCCCGCAAGCGCTTTCCGTTGCACACTCTTAACACGAAAAGCCCTTTCAAATAATTGGGTGAATTGTAGGTGGCCCGTGGAAGCGCTCTCATGCCCGGCGCCCTCCATCACACCCGCGCCTCCCAGGCGGGCAGCCCGCACGCCTCGCGCACCTGGTCGAGCGTGCGCATCACCGCAACCGTATCGTCCAGCGGGAGCACCGGACTCTCTGCGTGCCCGGCTCGCAGGCACTCGTGCACATGGGCCGCCTCAAAATGATAGCCGTGCCCGTCAAACGGATGCGCCTCCGTCACTGGCGGCACCGCCCGCCCCGTGAGCGCTACTGCCGGACTGTGCCACCACGGCGCATCCAGGCGCAGCGTGCCATCGGGACCCGTAGCATGGGCCAGGCGCGTGCCCTGCTCCCGAAAGGAGGTCGTCAGCACCGCCTGCCGGTTGTCCTCG
>NZ_JAWOAR010000101.1:0-7878 GCF_046498435.1 Longimonas sp.
CTATGTAGGTGCCGACAGCTTCACCTACGTGGTCGAGAATATATTTGGCATTGTTTCGGAGGAAGCACAGGTTTCGATCGATGTTACGGCTGATGCCCCGCTGGCCGAGGATGACAGCTACGAGGCACAGGTCGGCGAGACGCTCACCGTGGATGCGCCGGGCCTGCTCGGCAACGACGACCTGGGCAGTCCGGAAGCGGATCTGACCACGATCACCGTAGACGGAACCGATTGGAGTCCCGGCAGCGCAATCGACTTCGCCGGGGGGACGTTGACTGTCGAATCCGATGGATCGCTCACCCTGGACAGCCCTGCTGAAGTCGGCAGCTTCTCCTTCGACTACACCATCGAGAATGCGGAAGGCACAAGCACGGGCACCGTCACCCTGGACATCAGCGGCACCGCCCCCGTTGCCAGCGATGACAGCTACGAGGCACAGGTCGGCGAGACGCTCACGGTAGACCCCCCGGGCCTGCTCGGCAACGACGACTTGGGGGATCCGGACGCGTCGCTTACCGAGCTTACGGTCGATGGCACCCCCGTTGCCCCCGGTGACCCCGTGGATCTGGCCGGCGGCACGCTCACCGTAGAAGCCGATGGATCGCTCACCCTGGAGAATCCCGCTGAGGCTACCGAGGCATCGGTGACGTATCGGCTTGAGAATGCAGTGGATGCAAGCGAAGCCACCGTGGCATTTACAATTGAGGCCGCACCGCCGCCCGAACCCATCGAGGCAACGCTTCCCCCTGTAGCCGTGGACGTAACCGGCCCGCCACAGCAAGTCACGTTTACGAATACCACAGGCATCACACTTACAGATATCGAGGCAGCTCTCGAATCCACAGAACACTTTGAGGTACTGGATGTGAATCCGGCAGACGAGGTGGCCCTGGAAGAGGACATCACCGTCACGCTGGCGTTTGCGCCACAGGCCAGCGGGACTCAAGCCACACAGCTCGACCTGACGGCATCGGGCGAGCGCATAGCCACGTTCAACGTGTCGGCTAAAGCCGTTGATGTTTCAGTGGAGCCCGCTACTTCGCTGGCGGCCAACAGTGCTGGAGAAATCGATGTCCGTGTTTCCGACAATTTTGCTCCGGCGGGCGACCAACGCCTTGAGGTGCGCACAGGCGGGGCACGCACCTACCAGTCTGTGTCACTCACAGAAGCCGAGTCGGGACGCTGGACGGGAACGGTACCCGCTGACGTCGTCACGCTACAAGGCCTCGACCTTTATGTTGTCTTGTCAGATGCTGAAGGGTCCGTCACAGTGCCAGAGGCCCCTGAATCCAATGCCGCAGACACCCCTCTTCACCTGCAAGTAGGAGTGCCCACAGTCCCTGCTGAAGGTGCCTTTGCAGCCGAGCAGTATCAGATGATTTCGGTGCCGTTTGCGTTGGACGGCTCGACCACAGCCGATGTACTTGCCGAGACGTATGGGCCGTATGATACCGATGAGTGGCGCTTCTTTGCCTGGAATCCAGACCAGGAGCGCTATGCAGAGTTTCCGGAGGCCGACGACATCCAGCGTGGCGCGTCCGCATGGCTCATCACAGACGATGGCACCCCCTTTGAAGTCTCTGAGGGACAGTCGTTTACGGCAGACGCGCCATACGAGATCACGCTTCAGCCTGGATGGAACCAGATCAGCACGCCCTTTGGGTTTGCCGTAAACTGGGCAGACGTAGAGCGGCCCGAGTCGGTCGAAGCACCGGTAGCGTATCAGGCTCCAGGTGCCGAGCGTCCGCCCGAGTATGTGTACAACCAGGAGCAGCTGGCACCATGGACGGGATACTTCGTGTTCAACGACAGCAACACGCCGGTGTCGATCACGGTACCGCCGATCGCCGCCAACACGCCCGAGAACGATGCCGCTCCGGTAGCACGCAATTCGGTGGATCCAGATGCTGCGGCCTACTCCATGCAGATCACGGCAGATCTGGAGGCGCATGCAGCCCAGCACACCCAAACGTTTCTCGGTTTCGAAGAGCGCGGTAACGAAGTACAAACCGGCACCTTTGCCGCAGCACCGCCGGTCGGGGCGTACGTACGCACGACCATCGTGGACGATGACACGCGCTATGCTGGATACTACGTGGATACCCCTACAGATGGCTACGCCTGGGACATAGAGGTCGAAGCGGAGACCGCAGGTGCGTTTCGCGTAGACCATCGCGTGCGCGTACGGATGCGTGAAACGGGCTCGCTTCCCGACGACTTTAGCCGCTACGTTATCGATCTCGACAACGAGCGCCCCATAGATGTAGAAAACCAGGCCTTTACCGCCGAGCTAAAAAACGGCGATACGAAGCGCCGTTACCGCATTGTCGTGGGAACCGAAGCATTTGCCGAACAGAAGAGCGAAGGCATCCCGCTGGAGTCGTTTGAGACTGCACTGCATGCCAACTATCCGAATCCCCTGCGCAACGAAACAACGATTGAGTACGAACTGGCCGAGCCCGGCGAAGCTACCATTGAGATCTACAACGTGCTTGGGCAGCGCGTGCGTCGCCTGGTCAACCGAGAGCACGAAGCCGGGCCCCATACGATGCGCTGGGACGGGCGAAATGATGCCGGGCAGCGCGTGGCCAGCGGAACGTACTTCTACCGCATGAACGCAGGCGATGTGTCTACCGCACGACAGATGACGGTTATCCGCTAACATCCTGAATCCAAAGGGCTTCTCTGTATCATAGACAGCTGGCACACGACCCACACCCTCATGTCGATACAAGGATCGCTCCCCGCGTCCCACGGTGCTGATCGCAGCTCCGAAGGACCAATCAAAACAACTACTTAATCCATCATCACTACACATTGACCGGCTACCTACGGGAGTGGTTATTATGACGTACCCCTTATCGCTTACCAACACAACCACGCAGCGCGTAAGGACAACAGCCTTGCGTGCAGCTGCGGTATGGGTGTCAATGCTCGTTCTGGCAATGATGGCCACGGTCGTCCCATCGTATGCCCAAACCCCTGATATAGAACGCAGCGATGCGCGTCCGGTGCATGTGGTCATTGCACCCGTGTACGAACAGGTGGATGACGGCAGCACGTCGCTCCGATCATGGAGCACACGCACCCAGCTTACCGTGCCCATTCGCGAACGCACCATGGTGCAAGGCAGCATCCAGTACGGGCATACAACTGGAGACTCCTTCACATCTGTGCACGGACCCACCGATCTGAAGCTGCGCGTACAACACACAGTCCCCGTACGGCAGGGCCGCATTGTGGCTGGGCTGGATGCCAACTTGCCCACCGGCACCGACGAACTAACCGCAGACGAACTGCGCACCACCATCCAAACAAGCCAGCAGCCGTATGGCTTTCGGGTCCCCACTTTTGGGCAGGGATGGTCGGTAGCTCCCACTGTAACATGGGCTGTACCCGTATCCGAACAGGCAGCTATAGGTGTAGGACTTAGCGGACGCTACGAAGGGGGGTACCGTCCGCTTGCAAATAGTGCTACAGACTACGTACCAGGCAACGAGGTTGAAGTGCAACTGGGATTGGACTATCGCTTAAGCGAAGCCTCCACCGTTGCGCTTGATGGCACGGGCGCCTACATCACACCCGACACCGAAAACGGTGACACCCGGTTTGATGTGCGATACACCGCGTCGGTTCGTGCTCAGTATCTGTGGCAGCACGACGAGCAGGTTGTGCGCGCACAGGTCCGTTATGAGAACTGGCCCGAAAGCCGCTTTCGGCCTATCTTGCTTAGCGATGACGGGGTCGATACCGGATCGGAGCAGACGCAACGTGTGCTTCCTTCGATATGGAGCGGAGCGGTCGGCTATACACGCACGCTTACCGATCGTGTACAGCTTGGGCTACGCACCGACATTCAGCACTTCACATCTACCAATCGCTTCGATGCTGCAACGCTGGGCCGTCTGCTGGTGGCCCCGCGTGTGCAGTGGGACCCGGTAACAATGGGCGTGCACGGGGCCTACACACTGGGTAGCTTTACGGGATTCGAAACGGGACTGCGCACAACATTTCAATTCTAAATATCTAACAAACAAATTTTTATCGAGAAAAATCGGACAGATTGAGTCGAAGGTACCAAACACCCGTCTCATCTCTTACCAATAAATAAATGCCTGCCGGATGTCCGGGTGGGCGGGCTGGGTGCGCTTATCTAGGTACCCATGTGCACTGCGCACATTGCGTATCCCATGTATCTTAGAACCCAGCCTACCCATGAGACACCTACTTCTGTATCTACCCATTTTCGTACTCCTTATTGGCGCTACTGTCGTGATGTCGGGCTGCGACTCGACCGACGCGATGGACGAGGACGTTGTTCTTGAAGGTCAACTTCTAAATGCCACGGATCGTCCGGTGCGCAACGCTACCGTGTCGCTTTCCGATGGCAACCAGACGGCCACAACGGACGACGAGGGCGCATTTACGCTGACCGTAGAGCCCGGTACGTACACCCTAACCTTTGACGCATCGGGATACAACTCGGAGACAACTACAGCTGATGTGGGCGAACAAGACGTGACGCTCGATCCGGTCGTGCTGAGTGGCAATGCCGCTATTACAGGCCAGATCGTAGATTCCCAAACTGGTGAAGGGGCGTCCGATGCCACCGTTATTTTTGTGCGTACGGGCGATGCGTCTTCCAATTCTACCGCCCAGGCCCGCGCCCAGGTGGATGACGACGAGATCGCGGACCTGGTAGCTGAAACCGAGGACGACGGCACCTACGCAATCAACGACGCGCCGACCGGGGCGTTTGAGCTTATCATTCGACGTGAAGGCTACGCCGAAGATCGTGTTGATAACGTGGTTATTGGCGAGGGCGACAACAGTATCGATCCGCGTCCGATTTCCGAGGAACTTGAGGAAGGCGAACTGCGCATTGTCTTGTCGTGGGGCGAAACCCCAAGCGATCTGGATTCGCACCTCACCGGGCCGCTGTCCGACGGCAGTCGCTTCCATGTGTTCTTCGCAAACCGAACACCAAGTGGTGCTGAAGCCAACCTTGACCGCGACGACGTGAGCAGCTTCGGTCCCGAAACAATCACGGTCACGGCGCTACGCGACGGCCTGTATCGCTATTCAGTACACAACTTTAGCAATCAGTCGGAAGACGGAGCCGTAGGCATCGACGAATCGCCAGCCGAAGTGCGATTCTATAACGAAGACGGCTTGGTTGATGTCTACAGTCCGCCCGAAGCTGAAGAGGGCGACGGCAATACCTGGCGCGTGCTTGAGTTTACTGTTGATGCAGGCACGGTCACCCTCGACGATGCAGGCGGATCCACATTCGGCTACTACCAGGCCAGCAATTCCGGCGATACGGATACGTTTGCACGTACGGATTCTGGCAAGCCCGCAATGTCAGCGACCGATTTTTAGCAGTCTCTGCGTCTGCTATCAACGGTTTGACCGTTTCTGCGCCGCCTCCGCTCTGTCGGGGGCGGCGCATTTGTTGTGCGGAACGAGGAAGAGGCGCAGGTCAAGGCCAAATGATCCTGCCAAGGTGATCCGACATGGGCCGTGCTGATGCCACGCACGTGAGCATCTCGGTTCTGGGGAATAGAGCTGTGATGAAGCTTCCAACGAAGTATAAGCCAGAACGCAACATTGCTGCGAGAAACGCCAGCTCGGGGTCTCCCCAGAAACCTGGAGCGCGGTGGGTCATGTCACAATTCCTATGGCCTATAGATCCCCCAAGCATGACACTGACGTTGAGGACCGCGCCGGGTACCTCGAACTGCTACGCACCAACGCCGACTACCGGCGGCTGTGGCTGGGCAGTAGCCTGTCGCTCCTGGGCGGAGAAAGAGTCACACCGGCGTACGTGTTTAGCAACGTGTCGCCCAGGAGACGTGCAGTGCCAATAGGATTTCGCCTCACAGATAGCCGGGGATGCAAGCGATCCCGGGCTATGAGTTCCCTTAGCCCGGGATCAGAAGCGAAGCGGGTATCTTGTGACCCTGAAACGCGCTAAAAAGATACCACCGGCGGTGGGATCCTTCTCGTTTTTCCACTAATACCAAATCCACATGCTTAGTCATGGTGTAGAGGTTATGGTGTAAAGCCGTGGCGCCACGAGTGAGGGCGAGTTGTAGACGGCAGGAATGGATCCCAGATCAAGTCTGGGGTGACAAACGATAGGGGATGCTGAATGCTAAAAACATCCATACGTCCACCCCCAAATCCGGTGCGACGCAAGAACAAGATCCCACAATGCCCCAACCGAGTTTGGGGAGACGGAAAAATTAGGATGCAGCAACAACTTAACCGGATTTGGTATAACAACGCAGATCTATTGCAAAACTTGAGGCCCACCGGTGCCTCGTTAGGCCCAATCTGCATTGCATATGGAACGTGATATCTTTGCAAGAAGCATCGATGGCTCACACCTCTTGTTTATAAAAATTTAATTTGACTTTCATGCCCCCCCCCTTTCACCTTCCAGATGTTTCGATGTTTAATCTCACTAAATTCACCAAATCAGTCATGAATACAATTAAGGAGCGACTTGGTGTTTTCCTGATTGATAATTCGACGAAAACGTTTCTCTCGCTTTTTGGTCTCGTAGCTCTCGCTGTCATGATGCTGGTAAGCGGTGCAGTAGATGCAGCAACTGCCGAAGCCTGCACAGTAGGCATCGAGGGCACGTGCACTGATGCCGGTTGCGTAGGAGGACCTGACAACTGCTATGCACCACCGGAGGGAGGCATGTGCTATACGACCACTGAGGAAGTAATCAAACAGTAGGTATCGCACATTCATGAGCAGGGGGGTATCCCCCTGCTTTTTGAAGCAGGTTCTACTGCAAGACACAAATGCTAAAATGCATAGTCGAAAACGGTTCATTTTTATCAAGTCATTCTTGTTTTCTGCCTGGTGGCGGCTGTGGCATGCCCGGCGGCAGCTGCCGTCGGCAAAGTGGCCCTGGTCATCGGCAACAGCAGCTATGACACCAGCCCCTTGAAAAACCCGGCCAATGATGCGACGGACATGGCGGATCTGCTGAAGTCCGCGGGATTTGAAGTGATTCTGAAAACCGATGCGGACAAGCGGGCCATGCTGGAGTCCATCGAAGCGTTCGGCCGCAAACTGCCCCGGGCCGAGATCGGGATGCTGTATTTTGCTGGTCACGGCATGCAGATCAAAGGTCGCAACTACCTGATCCCGGTCAATGCCCGGGTGGCTTCTGAAACCGATGTGGAATTGGAATCAGTGGATGTGTACCGGGTTCTGGGCCGGATGGAGGCAGCTGCCAACCCGGTGAACATCATCATCCTGGATGCCTGCCGGGACAACCCGTTCGAGCGCTCTTTCCGCAATGCGGAAAAAGGGCTGGCCAAGATCGATGCCCCGGCCGGCTCCATCATCGTGTTCTCCACCTCACCCGGCGGGGTGGCGGCGGACGGTCAAGGCCGCAACGGTATCTTCACCTCCCACCTGCTCAAAACCCTGTCCAAACCCGGCATCAGCCTGACCCGGGCCCTGATGGAAACCCGCCGGAACGTGGCCGCGGAAACCTCCCGGCAGCAGATCCCCTGGGAATCCTCCTCATTGATGCAGGATGTGTATCTCCTGGCCGGCGGCGCACCCGAAGACCGGGATCTGATGCCGGTCCAGCCACAACCGGTAACCCCGGCACAATCCCATGCCAAGACAGCCTCCCGGATAGAGCCATCGACAATCCCGCTGGCTGCTGCTATGTCGGATGATAAGAACCCGCCATCCAGCCCGAGGGCCGGGGATATCTGGAAAGAGCCGATGACCGGCATGGAGTTTGTATGGGTGCCAGGGGGCTGCTATGACATGGGCTGCGGGGACTGGCAGGATATTGATATCTGCTATTCTAGGGAATTCCCGGTGCATGAGGTCTGCCTG
>NZ_JAWOAR010000156.1:0-3204 GCF_046498435.1 Longimonas sp.
GCGGCGAACCTGGTCGAGCAGCGTGGGACGTGGGCCGATGAAGCTCATGTCGCCCCGCACAATATTCCACAGCTGCGGCAGTTCGTCCAGCGCCCAGCGCCGTAAAAAGCCACCGGTGCGGGTGCAGTGCGCGCTGGGTCGCTCCGGGTCTTTGGGACCGAGGCGGAGCGTGCGAAACTTGTAGATGCGGAAGGGCTTGCCGTGCTGTCCGGCACGCTGCTGCGTGAAGAGGACCGGACGGCCATCGAGCAGAGCAATAGTGCCTGCAACCAGTGCCAGCAGCGGGCTCAGGCCCAGCAGCGCCCCGGTAGCCAGGATGCGTTCAGCAATTGACTTACAGGTGGCGTAATTCATGAGGTAGAAAGCGGCATTCTGTTGGATTCAGGCGCGCATGTCGGCAGGTGGGTATGCAACGCATCCACCACACGACAGATTTGTGTCTCAGTGATCTCTGCAAAGAACGGAAGCGCCAGCGTTCGCGCCGCCACCGATTCGCAGTGCGGAAACGCGTCTTCTCGAAATCCGAAGCGCTCACGGTAGAACGGCTGCAGGTGGATGGCCGGGAAGTAGGGCGCGCAGCCAATGCCGTCGGCCCGGAGCGCATCGCAGAGCGCATCGCGGTGCGTGCGGATCCACGGCGGGCGGAGTTCGATGACATACACGAACCAGCTGCGCTCAGCGTCTGGCAGTGTCTGTGGGGGGCGCCGGAGCGTGTCGGTAAGAGGAGCCAGCGCATCGTGGTACCGGGTGGATGCGCGGGTGCGTGCCTTTAAGATGGCATCGAGGCGGTCGAGCTGGGCCGCGCCCAGGGCCGCGTTCAGTTCGCTGAGGCGATAGTTGTAGCCCAGGCGCACATGGCGCATCCGTCCACGCGTGGCGCGCCCCTGGTTACGAAGCGAGCGGCAGGTTTCCGCCAGCGCGGCGTTGTTGGTCGTGATGCAGCCGCCCTCGCCCGTTGTAATCTGTTTGTTCGGATAGAAGCCAAAGCCTGCCGCATCCCCCCAGCTGCCAACCGGTGTGCCACAGCGGGATGCGCCCAGCGCCTCGCAGGAGTCTGCAATGAGCGCGAGGTCGTGCGCATCAGCGATTTTGCGCAAGCGGGGCCACGGGGCCGGGCGGCCAAACACGTCCACCGCAAGGATCGCGCATGTGTCGGGTGTGATAGCAGCTTCCACGCGTGCCGGATCGATGTTATACGTGGCGGGATCGATGTCTACAAAGCGCGGCACGAGGTCTTCAAAGAGGAGCACGTTCGAGGACGCCACAAAACTGTACGGCGTGGTGATGACCGTGCCGCCCTCGGGCAGGTCGAGCGCCCGCACAATGCAGTGCAGCGCCGCCGTGCCACTGCTTACGCCCACGGCATGATCCACGCCGCAGTGCTCGGCCATCTGTTCTTCGAAGCGCTCCAGTGCCGGGCCCATCGACAGGCGCGTAGACTGCATGACGGAGGCCACGGCTTCGCGCTCGTGCGCGGTGAGGCTCGGTTGCGAGAGCGGAATGGGGGCAGGCGCGGACATGCCGGAGGCCGAAATCGGTACGAGGGGATGAACAATGTGCGGCATCCAATATACATGACGGGGCCGGACAAGTGCTACCGGAACGTGTGGCTACGCTGATGCGATGCGACTCCTGATGCGAAACGCGAAGCGAAAATTGCACAAATACGCATCTATGTCTCATCTATCGCGTGATGTTGCGCGTGTTCTACCATTGTGCCATTGCACTTGCCCGTTGTATCGTGCAGATTGGAGTCAGAATGCTACTGAAGATGTGGGACACATTATACGCCCGCAATATAGAACAAGAAATCGAATCTGCAAGCGTCTCTGCTGCATGTTGGCTTCGACTCTCTACCGCAGGTCCCCGTTCGCATCAGGGCGTGGCCGCGTTGCAGTGGCGATGCGCCAAACCGCTATAGCAGATAGCACCAATGCACCCAGACGCATAGCGCCAGTAGTCCATGCAAGGGCTGCGTGAATCGCGTACTGTGTGATCGCCTGGACGGTGCAGCATGCGTGCCATCCTTTTTCGAATTGATACCAACTGTTGAACTATGAACATTGCCATGATTGGCACCGGCTATGTAGGCCTGGTGTCGGGAACGTGTTTTGCCGAGATGGGCAACCGCGTTGTGTGCGTTGACATTGACGAGAACAAAGTCGACCAGCTCAAGAACGGGCAGCTTCCGATCTACGAGCCCGACCTGGAGCACTACTTTAACCGCAACACCTCGGAGGGCCGCCTCACCTTCACCACCGACCTGGCCGAAGGCGTGGCCCATGCCGAACTCATCTTCCTGGCGCTGCCCACGCCTCCCGGCGAAGACGGCTCGGCCGACCTCTCGTACGTGCTGCAAGCAGCTGGCGACATTGCCGATCTCATCAAGGCCGAAGACGATGACCGCTACCGCCTCATCATCAACAAGAGCACGGTGCCGGTCGGTACCGCCGACCGCGTGCAGAACGTGATGGAAGAGGCGGGTCTGCACGCCGGCGAGCAGTTCGATGTGGTATCGAACCCTGAGTTCTTGCGCGAGGGCGTGGCCGTTGACGACTTCCTGAAGCCCGACCGCGTGGTCATTGGTACCTCCAGCGACAAGGCCGCCGACATGATGACGCGCCTCTACGAGCCGTTTGTGCGGCAGGGCAACCCCATTGTGGTCGTCGACGAGCGCTCTGCGGAGATGATCAAGTACGCGGCCAACTCCATTCTGGCTACGCGCATCTCGTTCATGAATGAGATTGCGAACCTGTGTGAGAAGGTCGGGGCGAACGTTGATAAGGTGCGCCTTGGCATCAGCAAAGATCATCGCATTGGGCGCCACTTCCTGTATGCGGGCATCGGATTCGGCGGCAGTTGCTTTCCGAAGGATGTGCAGGCGCTGCATCGCACCGGGCGCCAGAACGATTACGACTTTAAGATTCTGGACTCGGTGCTTCAGGTGAACGACCAGCAGCGCGAACTGCTCGCGGAGCGCGTCATTGACTACTTCGATGGCGACGTAACGGGGAAGAAGGTGGCGATTTGGGGCCTTTCGTTCAAGCCCAACACCGACGACATTCGCGAGGCACCGTCGCACGTTATCATTCGCACACTGCTCGACGCCGGTGCCGAAATCGTAGGCTACGACCCCGAAGCCATCGACACCACGCGCCGCGTGTTCGGCGATGCGATCGACTACGCCGACGACATGTACAGCGC
>NZ_JAWOAR010000011.1:0-9590 GCF_046498435.1 Longimonas sp.
CCGCTGAACATCCTAATTGGCGGCCTCCTCTCGCTCCTCGCCGCACTCAACCTGATGGTCACGTACGTCGCGTACAACCAGCCGAGCGCGTGCAGCTTTAACCGCTCCACCGGCGTACTGGCAAGCCTGCCCGCGCTCCTGGCGGGCGGCGCCTGCTGCGCTCCGGCGATCGTGCTGATCCTTGGACTGCAAGTGTCGTCGCTCTTTATCACGGCGTTTCAGGTGCTCATTCCGGTAGCGGCCGTCTTGCTGCTCATCACCCTTAAGCTGATCTTAGACCGCACGCATCCCGAACGGCTTTCGTTGGTGGATGCATAAGTGCTCTGTCACACGTGAATGTGTGGGTTGCAACGTGCCCCGTTTACATGATGTCATCTTGACTGCGGATACCGACAGCGGTCGGTAAGAGTCCTGACACGAGCGAAGCGACTGATGAACGCAGTGAATAAAGATCTCCCCCAAGGTTGGCAGGGCCTCTGTCCCGCCGTATCTTCTGAACGACGAGGAGATGTTTCGACGCGCTTCGGGCCCTGGGGGGCCCTCCGCTTGCTCAACATGACAATTCGTTAGAGAGAACGGACCTGAGCGCGCCTCCCTTACACACTGCAAGAATCACGTGTGACAGAGCACTACGCGGCAACCCACTCTTCTTCGTGCTCGCGGTACCAGTCGTATGTTTTCTGGATGCCGTCGTGCAGACTCGTCTTGGCTGACCACCCTAACTCGTCCATGCGCGTGGTGTCGACCAGTTTGCGGGGCGTACCGTCGGGTTTTGAGGGGTCGTGCTCGATGGGTCCGTCGTGGCCGACCACATCCTGAATGGTCGCGGCCAACTCGTTGATAGATAGGTCCTTCCCCACGCCTACGTTGAGCATGCCCTCGTAGGCCGCCTCGCGCAGATCGTCTTCCGGCGTTTCGAGGATAAAGCGCACCGCGTCGGCCAGGTCGTGGCTGTAGAGAAACTCGCGCTTGGGCGTGCCGCTGCCCCAGAGCGTAACCGGCGCATCGCTACCATCGGGGGCTGCGCCTTTTGCCTCATGAAACTTGCGCAGCAGCGCCGGAAGCACATGGCTGGTTTCGAGGTCGAAGTTGTCGTTCGGCCCGTACAGATTCGTGGGCATCAGCGTAACCATGTCGCTACCGTGCTGCCGGTGGAACCCCTGACACAGCTTGTGTCCGGCAATTTTGGCAACAGCATACCACTGGTTCGTCGGCTCCAGCGGACCGGTGAGCAGGCTGTCTTCGGGCATCGGCTGGGGCGCATGCTTCGGGTAGATGCAGGTGGAGCCCAAAAACACGAGTCGCTCCACGCCCGTCTGCTGCGCGGCGCGGATGACGTTCATTTCAATGGCCAGGTTGTCGTACAAAAAATCGGCCGGGTACTGGTCGTTAGCGAGGATCCCACCCACGCGCGCGGCGGCCACCACAACGAAATCCGGCTGCTGCCGCTCGAAGAAGGCGTTCGTATCCGCCTGATTGCGCAGGTCGAGTTCGCTACTGGTGCGCCCGAAGATGTTTTCGTATCCAGCCGATTCGAGAGCCGACCAGATGGCGCTGCCGACCATGCCGCGGTGTCCGGCAATGTAGATGGAGGCGGAGGGGTCGCTGAGATGCATACGATTGAGGCAGCTGTGTGAGGAAAAAGCAGTTTGATGGGACGTACGGCACAACGGCGAGATGGGTTGCGACCGGGCAAGCGCCTACGCCAGCTGTTGCCGTTTGTTGAGATACGCGAGCAGCGCCTCACGGTACGAGGTGGCAGTGTCGAGCGTGGCAAAGTCGATGTTATGCTCCAGGCACGACCGCCGAAAGCGCTCCATGAAGTGTTCGGCCGCCTCTTCGTAATGCTCGCGGAGCTGTGCCGGATGCACCGCTTGCTCCGCCCCCGTTTCCATATCGCGAAAGAGCATAGGACGGTCGGGAAACTGAAATTGCCGTTCGGTAGCGCTATTCAGCACATGAAAAACGATCACTTCATGACCCCGATGCCGCAGGCGTCGCAGCGCATGCAGCAGGTCGTCGTGCGCGCCCACGTTCTCAAACAGATCGGTGATGACCACCACCAGCGACCGCCGCCCGATGCGCTCAGCTACCTCGCTTAGCGCCGTAGCCGCGTTGGTCTGAGTGCCCGTAGACTCGCGCTGTACGAGAGTTTCGAGCGTACGCAAGAGCGTCTGACGCTGCGCCGGGGCTGCGCTTGGCGGACGCACCGTGTGCACCGTTTCGTCAAACGCCATCAGACCCGTAGCATCCCGCTGCCGCAGCATGAGGTGGTGCAGTCCCGCCGCCAGATACGCGCCATACTCAAGCTTCGAGAGCGCGGCCTCGCCTTTGTAGTGCATCGAGGCCGAGGTGTCGAGCACCACATAGTGCCGCAGATTCGTCTCTTCCTCGTACTGCTTAATGTAGTAGCGATCGGTCTTGGCATAGACCTTCCAGTCGACATGGCGCAGTTCGTCGCCGGGGTGATACGGACGGTGCTCGGCAAACTCGACCGAGAAGCCGTGATAGGGACTGCGGTGCAACCCTGTCATGAAGCCCTCTACAATGAGGCGTGCACGCAGCTCCATCGTATCAAGCTGCGACACCGCCACCGGATCTAGAAAGCGAAGCGCGTTGGGCGAGGTAGCCATGCCTGAACCTTTGCGTGAATAGAACCTGCCGGATGCCCTGGTACCAGGCGGCTGGCGTAGGGGTTCAGGGCAATCTGGTCATCTCGGACAACACTGGATATGCAAGCTTATACAGGCAGTAGGGCAAACTTCGATTCAGTTAACCGTTGTGGTTAGGGCTTCCTCTGGAATTGATGCCCACTCAGCCTGGTCCATGTTCTCTGGCATCATTGCTTCAAACGCATCGTCAACCTGAGTTTGTTCTATATGGTTAATATAATTGCTCAGCGTTTTTATAGCAATGAGTGCGTTGATTTCGTAGAGATGCATACGGGTGATGCCATACTTTTCCAACTGGCTAATGTCATCCGCATCCAGCCAACCATTCTTGTCAAGAATGAGGCGTGTCGCCTTTACAAATCCTCGTAGAGTTTTTTTCGCTGGTAGCTTGCCCTGGTTGATATCCTGAATGTCTGCTTCGGAAAGACCCGCTTCATAACCAAGCGCAGCATGGGCACGCACACAGTAGTGGCAGTCGTTGTATCTCGAAATTGTTAGGATCACCGCTTCTCGCTCGTTATCCTGCAAGTTGCTGTTTTGTAGTGCCTCAGACGCCGCAATATAAAACTGGGCAACTGCTGGGTTGTGCCTGTTTACGGCCTCAATCATATTGGGGACCATGCCGTAGTAGGCCTCTGCCATTTCAATCGATTTTTGGACTTTTCGTGATTGGGTGTTTCTGTGGTTGTTAGCCATATCTACTGTGGAAGGTGTCAAAAGAAAAAGTTTCAAACAGTACACGAATCATTCTTCAGGTGGGGCGCAAGTAAATTTTAATTATATTAATATATACAGAGACTCGCAAACTATTTCTATTAACTAACCCGTAAACAAACGTTGGCGTTTTATATTTTTAGGCTTCTCGAAACGATTGTTCATCAGCTTATTAATGGGCTGCAGTGGAGCCTCAACCGGAAAATCACTCATATGGTGAGTAAATGCAGTCATTTTCTTTACACCTATAAGTGCAAAAATTTCGTAGAGGTCACCTCGCGTTACGTTGTGCTGTTGCAAGTTGCTGAGCTCATCTGGACTCAGCCAGGCACGCTTTTTACATGACAGACGTGTAGCTTTCACCAACGCGTTCAGGCGCCTGTCGCTAATATTTTCACCGTCCAGTAACTGTCCTACAATCTGGGGCGACAGCCCAGCATCCAGTGCCATACGCGCGTGGACAACGGCGTCATACCGGCTGTTCAGGTAACGGGCCAGTTCCAGTAGAACCGCTTGCTGCTCCTGACATGTTAACACGCCACTGAGAAGAGCTTCGTCTGCGATCATGTAAGCAGCTGCGGGTGTCCCTGTGTAAGCGCCCGTCTCAGTGAAAAAGCTGGGAACAATGCCGTAAGTAGAACGGGCTTCGTCTTTGATTTGCGACACTGAAATTGCACCCATTTTTGAGTTTGAATTTAAAGTGTACCTATAAGTTATTACAGGGTGTGCCTAAGACCATTACCAGCAACTGAATCTGGATCAGGTATTTTCATTGGTTAGACGACTGCTCGGCAATGTCGAACATTGAGGGCCCTCCGTCCGGGTCCTCCGCCGCGCCCCCTTCTTCAGACACTGCTTCAAGGCCCATCCTGAGCAACGTGTCATAATCGCTGAGCACATCTCGAACCTCCATGGGGGATGCTTCGCCTTCCGACACAGCATGATCTTCTTCAGAGGTTGCATCGGGCTTTTCTTTCTCGGCTATGCGTTTTGTTTCGGCCATACGCTGCATATGTTGTAGGCGCAACTTGGCCCGTTGCAGCCGTAACTTGGCGCTCTCTGCCTCTTTGATTTTGCTACTTTCCAGAGCTTCGCTTTCCAGAGCTTCGCTTTCCAGAGCTTCGCTTTCCAGAGCTTCGCTTTCCAGAGCTTCGCTTTCCAGAGCTTCGCTTTCCAGAGAAGGTGTGTCTCTTGTGCTGAAACGGTCGAGACGAGCCCTGATACGCTTCAGATTCGACATTGCCGTCTCCCCCTGACTGCCTTCTGATTGGGGAGCGGATTCTACTTCAGCTCGTTCTTGGGGGGCAGTATGGTTCACTATTCCACAACGGGTAATTGCTTCTTCGATTGAGCAGTTTGCTTCATAGGCGAATTCGGCAACACGCATCCAGGTATTCTTTGGTAGATCTCCCTTACGCGTGGAATCATCGCTTTTCAAGTGGCGAAACGATGTCATCACTGGTTCAGATCGTGACGTGTGCATATCTGTCTCGGCTTCTATTATGCAAGCGATTGGGGGGTAAGAAACCCGTAGTGGTTCTTCTATGACTGCTTTTCCTTAATACATTTCGTCGGGGCCTTTCAGCCGATCGAGCAGCTTTTCCATGCGTTCGACTTGTATCCTGACATTCTCTTGCACATTAGGGTCTTCATGCTGCAAAGCGATCTCGTCCTTCAGCAGGTTACTGGGCCATGCTTCCATGTGCCGCAGCCCGGCGGTCTCTGTCTCCGCCCGATTGCTTGTTGATTCAGGAGATGTCTCTCGCTTGAACTCATCCTGCTGAGACAAACAGATCATCATACGCGATAGTGCTTCTAACACCGAACGGCTTTCCGTATAAGCATGGTCAGCAATGTCCATCCATGTGCGTTTCGGCACGGGTATGGTGCGCATGGATTTGTCGCCTTCAGCGTTATCGTTGTTAAAGGGCAAAGCGGGTGTCATCATTGGTTCGGCGCTTAGTTTGTGTGTATCCTTGCCGTTCTCTCGTTGAAGGCGGCTTAGCAGCAGATGTATGTATTAAAGCGCAGTTGCATCGGGATCCCTTGGCTTCTCTTTTCGAATGCACCGCGGGTCCTGATTGTCCTGATTGCGCTTGTCATGATAACAGAACGATCAGCACATGTGCCTGCCCAGATCATGCAACCTGATATACAAATCCGCTATTTGTACAAATATGACGCTCATTTGCATAGATCGTGCGCCTTTATGTGCAGATAGGATGTCCTGTTGGGAAGTTGAATGGCTTGTGGGGCCGTACCGCGTCAAAAATGCCATAACGCCGCCGCGACGAGAGCGTAATGTGATGCTGCGCAAAAACCGCGACTTGGGATCTGAGTGGGAGGACTGCCCTTGAAAGCACGCCCGGTTTCGACAACCAGAATGAGATAGGCCTTCTTCGACTAATACCAAATGCGAGAGTTCAATGTGCAGATTTGAGGGGGCACCCTGAACTTCAGTACCGGACCCAAGTGACAGCGGCCTGCGCCTTCTGGTGAGGTGCACTTATGTCCTGGATCCTGGATCTCCGTTCCTCCGACGGCTGTCGGGTATCTGTTTAGCGCGATTCAATGGCCCCCACTCGGGGGTCATCTCGGACAATCCCGACGGCCGTCGGGAGCTGATCCGGAGCCGAGCGAAGCGAGGGCCGAAGGTCATGCCTGTGGTACGCACGAAGTAATCCATCCTTCGGGAAGGCAGCTCCATGTGTTTGTTCAGAGCCCGTCATTTTGCGTCAGGTACCGGGAAAACGTGAACAGGTCAGTTGTGCAATATATGAATGACGATTCTGCGCAAATGGTATAACAAACGTTCCCTTCTACAACGCGATACACGTTGGGGTCAGCGGTCGCTGAACATGACCCGAATCGTGACGCCCCGATTGTAGATGCGCTCTTCATCGGTGCCGACCAGATCAGGGTGAATGGGCTCGCTGGTGGCACTTACCGGCTGCAGGATATCTTCGGGCACGGCTCGCTGGCGAAGGGCAGCGCGGACGAGAAGTGCGCGTTCTTCGGCGAGTTGCTCATTAAGGGCTTGTGGCCCATCCGAACTGTGATGACCGCGCACCTGCACCTCTACAGTGCGGTTTATGTCTTCAGACGCCTGGTACAAGTCAATGATATGCGTGCCGAGGCGGTCGAGCACAGCCGATTGTCCATCCAGGAGCGTAGTCCCTTCGGCAAAGAGCACGACCTCGGCTTCCACCTGGCGTTCAGCGCGTTTTAGCACCAGTGTCGGATGCATGGAGCGATACGGCTCCCACGAGCCATGTACCGTAGTGGCCGGCAACTCGGTAGTCTGAAGCAGCGAATCGGGATGTGGGGCAATCGGATCGCGTAAGCCGCTGATCACCCATGCGCCGTCCTCACGCCCGGCATCGGTTACGACCAGACCGGGCGTGTCGTCGAGCGTCTCAGTGAATGCCGTCCACTGCTGATGCGTAGTGTAAGCCGTGTATCCCCACCACCCGATTCCGACAAGCAGGACCAGCATAATGAGCCACAGTACTGGTGAAGGGCGTTTGCGCGGCGCCTCGTATTCTTCCAGCAGAGCCTGGTCGAGCACCGGACGGGCGGGAGCGAGCGTTTCTGTGTCGCCCTCAAACTGAACCAGTGCATCTCGAAATTGGTGATGCACCCGTTCATTGACACGGTGCAACGTTTCGCGCAGATGCGGATCGGGGGTGCCGCGTACAGCAGCTGCAAGAGCGGCTCGCGGGCCATGATTTACCCATACGCTCAGCGAGCCAACCGAGAAGTTCTGGAGGGTTTCCTCCTCGTCGAGCTCGAACGAGTCGTGTACGAAGTCCTGAATGGCCGTGAGCATACTGGAGACCAGGGCGCTGTCCTCGGCCTGAACGGCGTCGTTGGTGAGGTGCTGCATGGGAAGCCCCGTTTCGCGGTCGATCAGAAAGATCTGTTCGACGCGAAACAGCAACGTATGGCGCAGCACGACATCTGCAAAAGACGTTCCGGTGCGCCAGGATTCGATGCGCCAGCGCAATCCCTTCAGCGAGAAGCCGCGATCCAGCGTCTGGTTCACATTAGCAACCAGCGAATTCATCGCTTCGCTTACGCTCCTGCGAATGGCCGGGCCAATGATCGGAAATATCGCATCCACAAGCGGTTGCGGATTCCGCTCTACGGAGACGTGCAGCGTGCGCTCTACTGTTGGGGCAAGCGCATCGGCAAGGGCTTCGCTGCGAGCTGCTTGCGAGACGTCTGCATCGGAGGCGTCTGCATCGTCGGGGGCGTCGTGCGGCTGTGTATGAAGGCGAATCGCTTCTGGAAGCACACGGCTGACCTCCTCGGCCTGCATCTCCTCTTCGTCGACTTCCAACTCCGCTATGCGACGACGCAGATCGGCTACCACGTCGCGATCGGGGCGCAGCAGCAGGCGCCGCAGTTCTCGCATGGTAGCGTGTTTATCACCGGCAGCCGAGGGGGACGGCGAGGCTGAATCGGTTTTGCTTGGAGCGGTGGACGAAGGAGACGAAGCCATGCATCAGCCAAGTTACGTACAAAGCCAGGGAGCGGAGCGGCTACTGTTGTGTCAAGGATAATTTTCGGGTTGTGTGATAGTATGGAATCCCTCCCCCTAAATCCCCCCTCCTCTGAGGGGGACTTGGGAAGTGGCACCTCACAGTTCCTTCCTCCCCGGGGAGGAAGGGTAGAATGGAGGGGAAAATACGCATCTCAACCCAACCTTTCAGGGTTGACAGAGCACTACTGCTGTGTCACACATCAATGGTTGGGTAGCTCACACGAATGATTGGCATGGAAGGCCACAAACGATCCCGGATCTGCTCCCGACGGCGGTCGGAATTGCCCGGGATGACTATAATGTGGAGTCCATGTGTTACCCTATGAATCACCTGTGACACGGTACTACTCACGCAAGCGCGTGGCCATCTGATCAAAGAGATCGGCCAGACTACGCCGGTCGGTTGCTTGTCCGCGCAGCTGCGACACGGCAGCCTCAACCAGTTCAGAAAGCTCGTCGTGCTGGTCGGAGATTTCCTTATCGAGCGTCTTCTTCTGCGTATGGAGGTCTTCGCGGAACGACCGTTTGGCACGATCGAGCGCTTCTTGCAGGTCCTCGCGTGTATCGGCGAGCGAGCGGCTAAGCTCTTGGATTTCGCGTTCCAGATTGGCGACATCGGAGCGGTGCGCCTTTTTCTGCTCGCTCAAGCGGTCGGCCAGCTCGTCTTTTTCCTCGCGGGCGAATGTATCGAGCACGTCAATCTGCTCCTGCAAGTCGTTACGCAGACTGCGCAGTTGGTTCTCAACTTTGGTTTCGAGGCGGTCGAGGCGCTCGTTTGTCTCACGCTCGTGCTCCCCAAAGAGCAGGTCGCGCACGCGGTCGAGTTCGCCTAAGGTAGGGCTGCTCGATGCCGATGCGCTTTCATGCGAACTATCAGTCGACGCGGTGTCGGAAGGCTGTACCGAGTGAGGAGGCTCGCTTGTAGCGCCGTCGTTGGAACTCGGCGTAGCGGCAGAAGACGACGACGTTTGGGCGGGGGCGGAATCGGTGGAATCAGGCATGGCAGTGTTGAGGTCATTGGTAGACAAATGCGCGGTGGGTTCCCCCGGTGACTTCTCCTGTTCGTCAGTCTCCTCATCGGGGTTCTCCTGTTCAGGTACGGGCTGCAATGCGTCTGGTGATTTCGCTGATGAACCGGGTGCGGATGAACCACGCCAGGGGAGCCAATCCATCAGGGCCAGCATCACAAAAGGGAGCATGAGGGCTGTGGGCGGTCAAGTACGAGGCAGTCAATCCAACGCACCGGGCATGCTGTTGGAAGCACACGGGCATAGCAGAATCCAGGGGAGAACCCAGAACCAGCGCGAGTTATAGATGCACAGCATGTTCGACGCGTGGCACAGCCCGTGTTCAGCGGGAGCATTTCAGCCTCCGAATCCTTTTGCCGTTATGCACGCTAACGGTGGGTAGACGGGCACTTCGTATGCCACTTACGTTTATCGCTTGTAGCTAATTGCTGTGGCCTTTGTGAGTTTATAATATAACGCCAAACGTCTACAAGTGCCAACTGGAGATGTGCACAAACGAAAAAGTGACAGGGGAGTGCCCCCTCGCTATGTGCAACAACACCGTACCCGAAGGGTTGCTCATCGATGAACTCCTATGTTCGCTTCTCTTTTGCAGATAGACTGTTTTTACGGTACGGTGCAGAAAAAAAT
>NZ_JAWOAR010000150.1:0-3000 GCF_046498435.1 Longimonas sp.
CGCCGGATCTGCCGCTCAATTTCGTCGTCGGCAATGCGCTCGGCCTCCACCTGACTGCGCACGCCTTCGATGGTGGGCCAGTGGTGACGCAGGCGCTCCATGTTGCTCGGATCGCCCACATCCATCGCCGTCGCCAGCGTCTCTTGCGTCGGCTTCGGCGTCCAGTTGCCCGTCTCCAAGAAGTCAACCACCGGGCGGTTTTCGTTGGTCGCCATCACGACCGGACGCATGGGACTGCCCATGGCGCGGGCGTAGAGCGCAGCCACAGCGTTGCCCAGGTTGCCCGAGGGCACGATAAATCCGGGCGATACGTTGTGCTCGCGCACGTACCAGCGGCTGGCGGCGGCGTAGTACGTGAGCTGCGGCAGCAGGCGCCCCACATTGATGCTGTTGGCCGAGGAGAGCCGCTTCTCCGTGGAGAGCACCTCATCCTGAAAAGCCCCCTTTACCAGACGCTGGCAGTCGTCGAAGTCGCCGTTTACCGCCAGCGTGCGCACGTTCTGGTCCCATCCGGTAAGCTGCTTCTCCTGCCGCGCCGACACGCGGCCTTTCGGATAGCACACCACCACCTCCACGTTCGGCTTTTCATGAAATGCGGCAGCCACCGCCGCCCCCGTATCCCCCGACGTAGCCACGAGAATGGTGATCGGCTGCGCCGCGTCTTTGTTGAGATGCGAAAGTGCCGATGCCAGAAAGCGCGCCCCCACATCTTTGAAGGCTGCTGTGGGACCGTGAAAAAGCTCCAGCACCGCCGTGTCGCGTCCCAGATCGCGGAGCGGCACCGGGAACGAGAACGTATCGGCGCAGATCGCGTCGAGCATAGGCGCAAGCGGATCGCCCTCAAAGTAGGGCGCCAGCATGTGCGCGGCGATGTCGGTGATGGCATCAGACGGTGCCTCCATCGGATCGACCGCAGGAAACGACGCGGGCACGTAGAGTCCACCATCGGGCGCCAGGCCGCGGGTTAGGGTTTCGGAGAGCGTGGCGCGGTGGTCGGCGTTGCGGGTGCTTACGAAGTGCATGCAGGGGCAGGGTAAGGTTTGGGGGATGCGACAAGTTGGGCGTTATGACAGGGAATCGGGCATATCCTGCGGCGGGGTCGCGCGTTCGGAGCGCCCGGCCTCGTCGTGCAGCTCGGCGCGGATGCGCGGCAGCGCCTCGGGATGCGTCTCTTGCAGATGCGTCACGATCCGCTCGCGCACTTCGCAGCGCAGCTCCCACAGATCGGGCGCACTGCGGGCACTCATCAGCGCGCGCAGTTCGACGGTGCGCTCGGTGGTGTTCGTCACGTGCAGCTTCCACACGCGTCCGTCGTAGTACTCGGAGTCCTCGACGATCTCGCCCAGCGCAGCGCGCACCTCATCGAAGGGCACCGTATGATCCACGTAGAGAAAAACCGTGCCGAGCAGCTCCGACGTCTCGCGCGTCCAGTTTTGAAAAGGCTGCTCGATGAACTGCGTAATGGGTACCACGATGCGCCGCTGATCCCACACGCGCACGACCACGTAGGTCAGCGTAATCTCCTCGATCCACCCGAAATCGCCCTCTACGATCACCACATCATCAACGCGGATGGGCTGCGTGAATGCGACCTGCAACCCCGCCACAATCGTCCCAAGCGTGCGCTGCGCCGCGAATCCAATCACAATACCGACAATGCCCGCCGAGGCCAACAGTCCGGTGCCCAGACTGCGAAAGGTATCGTACTCAAACAGAATGATACCAAGCGCCACCACGCTTATAATGATAACCGCAATGCGGCGAAGCAGACGCGTCTGCGTCACGATTTTGCGGGCGCGCAGGTTGTCGGCTTCATCGATCGAGAAGCGGTGGCCGATCAGATCCTCAACCACCTGCACGCCAGCAATGAGCAGCCATGCAACTCCGGCCACCACGAACGTATGCAGCGCCGCACGCAGTCCGTCTTGCCAGACTGGATCGAGCGCGGGGGCAAATGCAGGCAGCGCGGCACGCACTACCAAGAGCGGAATCAGCAGTTGTAGGGGACGATAGCTGCGGTCCAGCACGTCGGCCCCCAACTGACTATCCCCACCCAGGCGAGCGCTGAGCGTGCGTATCCCCCAGAATGCCGCCCTGTGGAACAGCAATCCCACAACAACAGCTACAGCGATGTAAGGAATTATATAAAGCAGGATACCCATGGCAACATGGATGCGATTGGAGGTGCAATTCCAGGGGCAGGGGGCTCTTACGTCTCCGTCGGTTCATCTATCCGCCGCGCACCGTTGCTGGCCACGGGGGCGGTCCAGATGTCGGCATCCAAGTCTTCGGTCGCGAAGGCGCGGCGCATGGCCGTACCCACGCGCTCGGCGGTAGCGGCGTCGGGGCACCAGGCAAAGACGCTGGGTCCGGCCCCCGAGATGGATCCGCCCAGGGCCCCCGCCTCGCGGGCAGCAGCCTGCACCGCGTCGAAGCCGGGGATGAGCCGCGCCCGGTGGGGCTCGATCATGACGTCGTGAAGCGAGCGTCCGATCAGCGGCAGGTCGTTCTGAGCGCATCCGGCCACGAGCGCAGCCAGGTTGGCGCTCTGCTGTACAGCAATGGGCACAGGCACGGCCTCGGGCAGCACGGCGCGGGCCGAGCGGGTCGAGATCTGCATGTGCGGATGCGCCAGCGCAGCATACAGGTTCTCGGGCACCGGAATGGGCACCACATCGAGCGGATCGAGGCTGCGCGTGAGCACGAGTCCTCCATAGACCATCGGCACCACATTGTCGCCGTGCATGGCGCCGCTGGCAATCTGCTCGCCCTGCAAGGCGTAGCGTAGCATCTCGTCGTCGGTCAGTGGCGGATCGACCAGGACCTGCGCCGCTTTCATGGCGGCTACAGCGGAAGCGGCGGATCCGCCCACGCCGGAGCTCAGCGGAATGCCTTTGTGGATGTGCACGCGAAAGCCATACGGCAGGTCGCGGTCGGCGTGCATTGCCAGCAGGCCCACCGTGGCGGTGTTGGCCTTGGGGCGACGCGGCAGTTCCGTCA
>NZ_JAWOAR010000216.1:0-12852 GCF_046498435.1 Longimonas sp.
CAGACGGAGCGGAGCGACGATCTGGGATCCATGCCCCAATGGAGGGATGTATTAGCGGAGTGAGCTCGCCCTCAACCGGCGAATGGATTACTTCGTGCGTCGCTTCGCTCGGCTCCGGATCAGCGGCGCCAGGGGCGCCTTGCCTGTCCTGAACTCGATTCAGGATCTGGATGACTATAAAGTGGGAGTCCATGCGTTACCCTATGAATCACCTGTGACACAATAGTAGTGCCGTGTCACAGGTCATTCTGTGGGTTAAACCAAGATGGATACGCGTGCTGTGCCGTCCCCAAAAGTTCCTGCTAAACACCAAGGAGATGGTTCGACTGCGCTCACCATGACAGGCTTCGTGGGAGGGTGATTGCAAGGCAACCATCAAAATGAGGGTTGACAGAGCAGTAGTGCTGTGTCACAGATCAATGATTGGGTAGTATCATGCCCCGTTTACATGGCGTCATGTTGAGCGGATACCGACAGCCGTCGGTAGGAGTCCTGACACGAGCGAAGCGACTGATGAACGCAGTGAATAAAGATCTCCCCCGAAGTGGGCAGGATCCTCTGTCCCGCCGTATCTTCTAAACACCGAGGAGATGGTTCCTCCGACAGCGGTCCGAGCCACAGGGAGCGGGACTGCGCTCACCATGACAGGCTTCGTTGAGGGATAATTGCAGCGCAACCATCAACATGAGGGTTGACAGCGCAGTAAGCGGATGCGGGGCTTGGGACAGTGGGACAGGTTCGCCCATTCACACGTCCAACCAGCGGAGCATGCGGAGTTGATATCATTCGCCCGAGAAGAGCTCGTCCACATCCACCTCAATGTCGGTGGCCGGGTCGGTAAGCGTGCCCCGGTCAAGCGTGCGCGGCTTGGCGTTTTCGGTGTACACCGTGATGGTTTGCATGGCTGGTTGCACAAGCCAGCACGATTCTACGCCAGCCTCCAGCATGTCGTAAATCTTGTCGGCCACGTCTTGTGTGCTCTGCGACGGGCTTACGATCTCCACAGCTAAAAGCGGCGGCTCGCTAACCCGTGTGGTATCGTGCGCAAATGTGATCTTGCGCTTACGAAACACGCACAGGTCGGGCGTCAGGCGGACATCGCCCAGCTGGAGCGTCAGTTCGCTGGCAACGGTGTATTCGTCGCGATGCGGGCCAAAAGCGAGAGAAAGGAGAAACTGAAGATGACCGTGGTTGAGGCTGGGCAAGGGCTTGCCGCGTTCTTGTTCGTAGGTGCTGGTGGATTCAGCGCGCGCGTCTTCAGCGTGTGCTGCTTCAGACAGCGATTTGGCGGGCGCACGGGGCGCGTCAACATTGGGAGCAGGCATGGGGCGCGTTCGGCGAATCGAAAGAGGACTCTGTAGGGATACATGTACGCAGTAGCACCGTGAAGATTCCGTGGGTGCGGCACGGGAATTACCGATCCCGATGGCTGGCCCCTGGTTAGGGGGTTTCGCCACGCTCACGCAGCACGCGCTGCAGCACCGAATCGGCTTTTGTGACACTGCGCATACAGAGGCGGGCAGTGAGGCGGATCTGCTCGGCCTCCGAGAGGTCGGCGTGCGTGCCCTGGCGCTGGATGCGGTCGTGGCGCGCGTGGTAGAGCCCCACCGCCGCCGCTACCGAGATGTTAAAGCTCTCGGTAAAGCCATCCATGGGGATGATGCAGGAGATGTCGGCGGCATCGCGCAGTTCGTCGGATACGCCGTCGCGTTCGTTGCCGAAGACGAGTGCGGTGGGCGTGGTAAAATCGAGCGAGGCAATAGGCACCGCCTCGTCGTCCAGGTGCATGGCCGCCACGCGATAGCCCCGCTGTTGAAGATGCTCGACACACGGCACGGGAGCATCCCACTGATGCACATCCAGCCAGCGCTGTGCCCCTTTGGCCGTACGTTCAGAGTGCTTGTAGCGTCCGCCGGTGGCAATGACGTGCAGATCCTGGTAGCCCATGGCCTCGGTAGAGCGCATAACGGCGCTTACGTTGCCGGTGTTGACGACGCCCTCGATGACAGGCACGACGGTGCGCGTGCGTTTGGCCACGATCTCGCGGATGCCGTTGAGTCGGCGTTCCCGCATGAAGGGACGCAGCAGATCGATGACGCGAGTTGGCTTCAGCGCATAGTCGCCCACCTGGAGCGGCGCGTCGGGCGCGTCGGGGCGCGGCAGATGGTCGGGGGCTGCATCGGGCCCAATGAGCTGATGCATCGCGTTGCGCGCTTCCGAGGGGGTGGATTCAGGCATAAACAGCAGAATAAACAATTGACAGATGGGCCGCTGTAATGCATTGTGGATACGATATGTCCACACTCGTTCGTATATTCCGCATGGCTTAGTGAATACCGTTCGTTTTCCTTTAGACTCGACATACAAAAACAATGACTTACTCAGTTCGCACCACGCTCCGCACAATGGGCATCAGCCTGCTGTTGTGGGTTGCCGCCGCACAGATGGGCGCGCCCACGTGGGCCCAGTCGGCAGCCGACATTATCGACGAAGCCGATGCCATGCATCAGGCGATGGCGCAAGACATTCGCTCATTTACGGTAGAAACCGAGGATGAAACCAACCGCTACGAGCGTGAAGAGCAGGATGGGCGCTACATCTATCGCATAAGCAACGCCAGCGGCCCCGCCAGTGCCGATGACATGCCCGTGATGGGCTTCCTGGATACGTCGTATCTTGAAGGCTTGAAGGAAGAGGCCACGTACGAGGGCACTGAGTCGATTGATGGGATAGAGGCACACGTGCTATTTGTGGAAAATCCCGAGCGTTTGGAGTCCTACGCCAGCATGGACGACCAGGAGTTTCAGACGTTGGAGTCGATGCGGTTCTATATCCGCACCGATAACCTGATGCCCGCGCGTTTTGCGTTTGAGGCGGTGATGCCAGAAGATGGAATGGAAGGCTCCCCGTTTCAAATTGATGGGCCCATCACGTTTCAAGTCGATTTTAGCGACTACCGCGATATCGACGGGCTTGTGTATCCATTCGTTACGGAGATGAGCAACGACATGCTTGACCAAATGCCCGAGGAGCAGCGCCAGCAGATGGAGCAGATGCGTGCTCAGATGGAGCAACAGATGGCACAGATGAATCCTGAGCAGCGCCAGATGATGGAAGAGCAGATGGGCGGTCAGATGGAGCAGATGCAGGCCATGATGCGCGGCGAGCCCATTCGCACCACGGTAAACGAGGTAACGGTAAACGAGTAGCTTTCGAGGGCCTTGCATCGCAAGGCTCCGGGTAGGTTTTGCCGGGTAGTATTCAACCTGTGACTGTAGCGTCACACTTCAAATGCGCAGCGATCAACGGCTTTCTGCTTCCGTTGGGGTTGCGCATTTGTGCGAACCGATGTTTTTCGAACTTCCCCCATTGCGTTATGAATTTGAACAATGCCGTTGCACTCGTAACCGGAGCCAGCTCGGGGCTCGGTCAGGAAATCAGTGTACAGCTCATCGAGGCCGGGGCGCAGGTGTTCGGGGTAGCACGCAGCACCGACCGCTTGCAAGCGCTGCACGACACCTATGCCGATGCCTTCATTCCATGCCCGGCTGATGTGCGCGACCAGGACGCAATCGACGGGGTCTTCGAAACCATTCGCGAAGAAGCCGGACGCCTCGACATCCTCGTAAACAATGCTGGCCTGGGCCGCTTCGGACCAGTCGATGAGATGCCCGTTGAGGATTGGGACGTACAGCACGATACAAATTTGCGCGGGTTATACCTGTGCACGCGCGCAGCCATCCCCATGATGCGGGCACAGAACGAGGACAGCGGGTTTGGTGGGCACGTTGTAAACATCGCCTCGATTGCGGGACTGATTGGCAACCCGAATATCACCGCCTACAACGCGAGCAAATTCGGGGTGCGCGGCTTTAGTCAGGCGCTCATGAAAGAAGTGCGTGGTGCGGGCATTCGCGTGTCGTGCTTGTACCCGGGCTCGATTGAAACCGAGTTCTTCGAACGGGCAGGCGTTGGCATGACCGATAACCCGCTGCGTGCAGAAGACGTAGCTTCCACAGCCATGCATGTGCTACGAGCCCCCGAAAATCACCTTATCTCTGAAGTGGTAGTGCGTCCGCTTCGTCCCCGCAACGACATGTAACGAAAGAAGATATAGCTGCTACTGTGTCTGGCTACTTCAACGGGCGAAAGGCGCGTGTGAGTGGTGCATCAGAGGATTCGATGGCGTCGAGAAGAGCATCCGGCGTCATCGGGTAGCGGCGCTCGGTGCCAGCGCGAATGTCGAGCGTACGCTCGTCGGCCGGGAAGAGGTATTGCCATACAAACTGCTCCGAGGCCCATGGAAATTGGCGGACGACTTCGTCGGGCACATCCACAGTGCCGTACCCATTGGCCAGGTCGCGGTCGTGCAGGTCGCGTACGTAAGCACGCTGCTTACGAAGCGGCTCTTGCAGCAATTCAGGGAACGAAATGCTGCGATCTGCACAGCCGGTAGAGTTTGACACGAGAATGGTGCGTTTAGACACCTCCACGTCGCCTACACGCAGGCGCAATGCTTCTTTCAAGTTCAGATCGGTGTAACATACAACAAGGGCCAGCACGCGCTCAGGCCCTTGCAGTTGCGATACAATCTTCCGCTTCTCGTTGTCGGTAAGCGTGGCCAAGCGGTAGCCGTCGCTGCAGACGGTTTGGCGAAGCAGGCGTTCGTGGTAGAAGACGAGCGCCTCGGCCGCGCTTTGATAGGTTTTTTCGTCGGATTCGCTGCTTTCGCGGATCTGCGTAAGGAAGCGTTTGACGTATGCCGGGCGCGGGGCTCCCAGGCACTCACGCTTAAGGTAGTCGAGGTATCCCTGAATCCAGGTTCCATAGAGCATCCGTTTGCGCTCGCTCAGCCCTGGTGCCTTGTTGAGTTGCTGTAAGGCAATAGCTGGAGACGACAACGCCTGCGTATCTGGAGGGGCACTGGTGGCGGAAGTTTCACTCTCAGAAACTGTGGGAGAGGTCGAGGGGCGTTCTGCAGTTGCCGTTTGGCGTACAGGAAGCAATGCGTCGCTCATAAGCTGTGTGTAAAAACCATCAGATTGTGTATCCAGACCGCACATACCGCTCCGTGTACGTTCCAGATGCGTTGGGGCACCTGCTGCACCTGCCGTGTAGGTTAGGGCTGGTCACATCGGCAGACTATCCGTTCAGAACACAAGAGCGTAATAGCAGGTCGTCGTGCTAAGTGCGTCGTGCCGCATGCTATACTACTTGCTATGTGCCACACCACGCGATTGCGAAACGTACACCGATCTCGCGAAGGGTATAAAGTAGCTACCGGTTAAAATTACTTACTGTGTTACGTAATTCCAACGTTATGGAATAGATAGGTCTAAATCAATATGGTGACGCCCGCCGTGCCGCTCTGATGACTATGTCATGAAGTCTATTCATTGATTCTTTGCATAAATTGTGTGTAGAGTCCCCTGGTGGAGCCGGTATTGAGAGCGGTAGGACGTGAGCACGAGGTGATGGGCAGTCATAAGAATTGCTTCGATCGACGTGGTCGTCCTGCATCGTCATACTGAACAGCGTGAAGCATACCATGCGCACGGAGAATCTGCTTTGGGGATACGCAGGGTGGTGCTTTAGCGAGGGGACAATCCCGAGTTTGGGGAGCCAGCGTCGAGATCCTTCCGTCTAATTCCACACCAAACTAACTCTGCATGGGTTGAGTCCGTAATCTTGTGTAATTGAGGCAAGCGGTCAGACAACATCCACATAGATTCCCTGCTCCTCCAGGTGGCCTACAATGCGATCCTCAACGCAGGTGTCGGTAATGACGCGATGAATGGACCCTAACCCGCAAATTCGGCGCAAACTTCGGCGGCCGAACTTACTGGAATCAGTTACGATGATGATACGCTGGGCTGCGCGAATCATGTACTGATTCAGGTGAGCCTCGGGGGCATTGGCCGTGGTGAGACCATGGTCGAGGTCGAAGCCATCAACGCCCAGAAACAGCTTGTCGCAGGCGTATTCCTTCATCATCTCTTGGGCATACGGACCCACGACCGATTTTGACGTGCGCCGCACCATACCGCCCAGCATAAGCACTTCCACATCTTGCAGATGCGCCACCTCAAGCGCCACATTCATGGCACTGGTAATCACCGTAAGCTCCGACTTCTCACGGAGATGGCGCGCCACCTGGGTCATGGTTGTGCCCGAGGCCAAAATGATAGAGTCGCGGTCGGACACCAGCTTTGCCGCTGCCTGGCCAATGCGGCGCTTCTCTTCCGCATACTGGGTAACTTTTTCATCGAGCGGACGATCACGTACGTAAGGATCTCGCACATTGGCTCCTCCATAGGTGCGATGAAGTAGATTTCTACTTTCGAGTTTTTGAAGATCCTTACGAACTGTAACCTCGGAGACGTCCAAACGCTCACTCAGGTCTGATACGGTTACGTATCCATGCTCTTTAAGGCGTTGCAAGATGATCACTTCACGTTCGGCTGGGCCATGACTCTTATCAGGCATAAGGGTTCAGAAGATAGTCCAGAAAAACAGATCCAGAAACGAAAAGCGCTTCCATACACAAATAAATACACCGAGCACCTACAAATGGAAAAGAATCGTGATCCATATAATTCCTGTTTCAAATACGTAACATTTAAACATTAAGGTAATGTTGACAAAAGCGCTTCCAGTGCCTATTGTGTGACTGTCGATCCGAAAGGAAACGAAACGTATTGATACGAACAGCAGGTGATCATAATGGGATACATTCTCGCATTCGACCAAGGCACCACAAGCTCGCGTGCCATCATTTTTAACCGAAACGGGCAGATTGAAGGCACTGCCCAGAAAGAGTTTGAACAGATCTTTCCCGAGCCCGGATGGGTCGAGCACGACCCGAGTGAGATCTGGTCGTCGCAGGTCGGTGTTGCTGCCGAAGTGCTCAGCCGCACCGGTATCTCCTCAGATGATATTGAGGCGATTGGCATCACCAATCAGCGCGAAACCACCGTGGTGTGGGACCGCCGCACCGGCGAGCCGGTCTACAACGCCATCGTATGGCAGGACCGCCGCACCTCCGAAATGTGCGACGAGCTGAAAGACGATGTCGGCATCGACCTCTTCCAGCAGAAAACAGGGCTTATCATCGATGCCTACTTCTCGGGCACGAAGGTGAAGTGGATCCTCGACAACGTGGAGGGCGCCCGTGAGAAAGCCGAAGCCGGCCACCTTGCGTTTGGTACGATTGACAGCTGGCTTGTGTGGAAGCTCACACGCGGCGAGCAACACATCACTGATGCCACCAACGCCAGCCGTACGCTCCTCTACAACATCCGCGAAAACGAGTGGGACGACGAGCTCCTCGACATTCTCGACGTGCCGCATAGCATGCTTCCTGAGGTGCGTTCGTGCAGCGAGGTCTACGGCCATGTGCACAACGGTGTGCTCACAGGCGATATCCCCATCGCAGGCATCGCAGGCGACCAGCAGGCTGCGCTCTTTGGGCAGATGTGCACCAAGAGCGGCATGAGCAAAAACACGTATGGCACTGGTGCCTTCTTGCTTCAGCACACAGGAACTGAAGCGGTCCACTCTGAAAACCGCCTCCTCACCACGATTGCTGCCGATATCGATGGCGAGGTGACTTATGCGCTTGAAGGCAGCATCTTCATCGCTGGTGCGGTGGTGCAATGGCTTCGTGATGGACTGGGTATCATCGACTCGTCGCCTGAGGTGGAAGCGCTTGCGCGCAGTGTCGAAGACAACGGTGGGGTGTATGTCGTGCCCGCCTTCTCGGGCCTTGGTGCCCCGCACTGGGACCAGTATGCTCGCGGTACCATCGCAGGCATCACGCGTGGCGTAACTGACGGACATATCGCCCGCGCTTCACTGGAGGGCATTGCCTACCAGGTTGTCGATGTCATTGAGGCGATGGAAGCCGACTCCGGCATCGAAACAAAAGAGCTGCGTGTAGACGGCGGTGCGGCTGCCAACGACTTGCTGCTGCAGTTCCAGTCCGACATCTTGCAGGTGCCGGTCATCCGCCCCGAGGTAACGGAAACGACTGCGCTCGGTGCAGCCTATCTGGCTGGACTTGCGGTTGGCTACTGGAATAGTCAAGAAGACATCCAGAAGCAGTGGAAAGAAGACCGCCGCTTTACGCCGTCGATGGAGCCGGAGCTTGTCGAAGAGCTGCGCGACGGATGGCGCAAAGCGCTCGACCGCGCTAAAGCCTGGACCGGTCCGGCTGCGCGCCCGGCGAAAAAAGAAGCTGAGGCCGCTTAACGGCTTCAGTGCTGCTGTACACTGTAGCCAGAGGGGTCCGGCAACATACACCTGCGGCCGGATCCCTCGATGGCTATCCCCAGCATTCATTGTACGTTCTCTTGAAACCACACTGACCTATGCAACGCGACGCTGGACAACAAGCGCTCGACGCACATGAGGGTCCGTGGGACTTTATCGTCATCGGTGGAGGCGCCACAGGGCTTGGCACTGCTATCGAAGCGGCATCTCGCGGATATGACACGCTGTTGCTGGAGCAGCACGACTTTGCCAAAGCCACTTCCAGCCGCTCAACGAAGCTGGTGCACGGAGGCGTGCGCTACCTGCAACAGGGTAACATCTCGCTCGTGCTCGAAGCCCTCAAAGAACGCGGACGCCTCCAGAAAAATGCGCCACACTTGGTGCATAACCTGGCGTTTGTGGTGCCCAACTACGATTGGTGGGAGGGCCCGTTCTACGGCATCGGCATGAAGGTATACGACATGCTGGCCGGACGCCAAAACTTTGGGCGCTCAAAGCATCTTAATCTCGACGAAACTCTCGAATACCTGCCCACCATTGAGCCGAAAGGCTTGCGGGGCGGCGTCATCTACTATGATGGGCAGTTCGATGATGCCCGCCTGGCTGTTAACATGGCACAAACCTTCGTAGAGCAGGGCGGCACGGCCCTCAACTACATGAAGGTGACGGATCTGCTCAAAGCCGATGACGGCTACGTGAACGGCGTGGTGGCCGAGTGCCAGGAAACCGGCACCACTATGAACATTGAGGCGCGTGCCGTCATCAACGCTACCGGAATCTTTACGGATAGCATCCGCAAGATGGATGATCCTACGGTGAGCAATACGCTGCGTCCGGCACAAGGGACACACATCGTGCTCGACCGCTCCTTCTTGCCTGGAGAGGCAGCCATCATGATCCCCAAAACCGATGACGGGCGCGTGCTCTTCGCCATTCCATGGAACGACCGCGTGGTCGTAGGCACAACCGACGAAGAGGTCGACGGCCCCGAGATGGAGCCGATACCCATGCAGAAAGAACTCGACTTTCTGGTGGAGCACGCCGGCCGCTACCTCACCAAAGACCCTACGCCCGACGACGTGCTCTCCGTGTTTGCCGGGATTCGTCCGCTCGTAACCGATCCCACCGACCCAGGGGCCAGCGACACGTCCGAGATCTCGCGCGACCACGTGCTACATATCTCGAACAACGGGCTCGTCACCATCTCGGGCGGGAAGTGGACTACCTACCGCCAGATGGCCGAGGACACGATCGACCAGGCCGCTACACTGGCAAACGTGGAAGAGCGTCCGTCGGTGACCGCCGACCTGCACATCCACGGATGGCATGAGCATGCTGAGCAGTTTGGCGATTTCAGCAAGTACGGCTCCGACGCTCCCGCGCTGAAGGGGCTGGTTCGCGAAACCCCCGAGCTTAACGAGCAGCTCGATGAGCGTCTGCCCATGCGCGCTGTGCAGGTGGTCTGGGGCGTGCGTCACGAAATGGCCCGCTCGGTCGAGGATATCTTGGCCCGCCGCACCCGCTCGCTCCTTCTCAACGCACAAGCCAGCATTGATGTGGCTCCCCGTGTGGCCGAGATTATGGCCGAAGAGATGGGGCGCGATCAGGCCTGGCAGGATGAGCAGGTCGAGGCCTTCATCGAAGTGGCCAACGACTACAAGATGCCCACCTAATCTCCAGTCTCAGGCCGTCGGCAGCGCGGGCTGGCAAGAAGGCAAGCGCTGCTGAACTGCCTGATTTCATCCCCCGCTTTTGTATCCTAACCCAACCCAATACGCGATGAAACCAATACAATCAACCCTCCAATATTTGACAGCAGCGCTTGCTGGCGTTGCTCTTCTGTTTGGCACACTGGCTGTGTCTGACGCCCAGGCCCAGGCTGTTTCTATGGATACCGACGACGGGTGGAACTTCGGCGTTGCCGGCGCTATCCCCGTGTTTTTGAACGCCTCAGGCCATAAGGGGGCCCGGTCAGATGACGACAATCAGTTCGCCACGCGCATTCAGTCGGGCTTCAACCCCGGCAACATTACCTTCTCCGTCAACGCCCCCGAGCAAAACGGCGTCACGGTGTCGGGAATCTTTCAGATTAACCATCACCTGCAAGGAGCAAGCGTGCAGAATGACGGCCTGTTTGAAGGACGTATCGCTGACATCGCCGTATCGGGCGACTTCGGGACGTTCAACATCGGCAAGGGCTTTGGCATCTTTGGCGGCAGCGCCATTGCCGACCAGGGCAGTGCCATGGGCATTGGCCGCTTTGGCGGACCGGATGCTGCTAACGCCACGCTCGGACGCATTGGCACGGGCTACACCTATGCCAACTTCAACCCGCGTATCACCTACACCACGCCCAGCCTGAACGGCCTCACGCTTAAAGTCGGCCTCATTAATCCGGAGAAGCCAAGTGGTGCACCTAATCCGGAAATTGAGACCACAACCCCCCGCTTTGAAGGACAAGCCAACTACTTGACGGAGTTCGACGGCGGTACGCTCGACCTGTGGGTTGGCGGGCTCTATCAGAACGTGGATGTGATACCCCAAGACTTCAGCTACAGCATCAACGGCTGGGACGTGGGCGCCAGCTTGAGCGCTGGAGGCTTTGGGCTGCGCGGTGCCTTCTCGCAGACGCAGAGCATTGGCTCCGACGGACTGATTGGAATTGCTATTGATGCGGACAGCGGACTCGACCAGGCCGAGGCCGATGGCACGCAGTGGTACGGCGAAGCCACCTACGACTTCGGCGGCTTTGTACTTGGCGGTAGCTATGGCGAAGGGGCGCACGACGAAACGTCGACCGATGTGGGCGGCGTGCCTGAGAACACCAATCAGATGTTCATGGGCTTTGCCCGCTACATGGCTACGGACCAACTCACGCTCATGGCCGAGTTCCAGGACTTCCAGTCCGACGCGCAAGCCGACTATAACGCGTTCATCTTGGGCGCGCAGCTTACCTTCTAAGTAAGGCTGTAGCAGTAAAGTTGCTGCTGGAGGGCGGGGGCAGTACCGGAGAAGCCTCTCGGCCGTGCCTCGATCCCATAGAGCGCGGACGTACTCCCCCGACTCTCCGCAGCATATTTTCGTACCAGGCAGGTGCCTCCTGCGACCCTGTTCGCTAAAGCCTCTGCTTGCCAATCACGCTCTAACCACCGTTACTTGACCCAACAATACTATGGAAGCACTACTCGAAGTGAGCTGGATTTATCTCATTCTTGCGGCTTTTGCCGGGGGAGCATTTGGCGCGGCCATTGGCGCACTCCCTGCATTTATCTTTACCGGGTTCATGGTCATTGCCGGGGAAGCGGGTGGACTCGGCGGCGTAACAGGCGAAATCGCCTTTGGTGCAGTCTTCGGCCCGCATATATCATTTGCTGGCGGGGCCGCTGCGGCAGCCTACGCGGCAAAGCAAGGCTACATGAATACCGGATTCGACTTTCATGAGGCCAAGAACATCACGTACGCTTTTGGGACAAAGGTCGATGTGCTCGTTGTCGGAGGGCTCTTTGGAATCCTCGGACTGGTCATCACAGCCGTATCGGGCGGATTTGCCCTTCCATGGGACCCGATCGCAATCGCTGTTGTGCTCTCTGCACTGCTGCACCGGGCCTTCCTCGGGTACAGTGTCATCGGTAAAGTACACGGCAATGGTGTACTCGACATGACGCCGTTTGAGCGTGAAGATCGCAAGCCGAATGCTGAAGGCACCGTCGATGATCATGTCAAAGATGCCACCGACCGCTTTACCGTAGAGCCGTGGCTTCCGCATCAGTACCAGTGGGGGCCTGTTGCCTTCTTAGGACTGATCGTGGGTGTTCTTGGGGCATTTATTGCCATTGCGACTGGAAGTGCGTTCCTGGCCTTTGGTATTAGCGCAGCCAGTCTGTTCTTCCTAAACCTGGGCGTTGAAAAATTCCCCGTCACGCATCATATTACACTCCCCGCCAGCACAGCTGCGATGGCCTACATGGCCACGGTTGGCTCTCCCATTGAAAGTGCCGGTATGCTTGGCGACTTGGGCGATGGCACCGTCTTCATGGGACTGCTCGTCGGTGGGGTATTCGGTCTGATCTGTGCCGTGTTTGGCGAGTTCTTCCAGCGCATCTTTTATGCGCAGGGCGATACACACGTGGATCCACCCGCAGCAGCCATTACCTTTGGTACGTTCCTGATTGCACTGCTGTACTTTGCCGGTGTCTTCAGTACGGGCGTATGGGTCCCCGGCACGGTCTAAGCTGATCGCGCATCCGCCGTATCAACAACCTGGCAGGGCATATCTTGTCCAGCGTGTGCCTTGCCACCCCGAATCGCCTCCCGTCGTACCAGGCGGGCGGCGGTTTGGTGGTTACATTCCCGCTGTTGCTTTCCCTCTACAATCGATACGACCGCTATGAAAAAGCTCATCAACACCCCCGAAGACGTCGTTCGCGAATCTCTGCAAGGCATGGCAGCGGCGCATCCTGATCTTCTTACCGTTCACTTCGACCCGACCTACGTCGTTCGCGCCGACGGCGTGCCCAATGGCAAAGTCGGTCTGCTCTCGGGCGGGGGCAGCGGCCACGAGCCCATGCATAACGGATTCGT
>NZ_JAWOAR010000020.1:0-3033 GCF_046498435.1 Longimonas sp.
ACACCGGGCGCGATAAGATCATCAAGTTTGCCGGTAACTACCACGGTCACGGCGACTTCTTCTTGATTGCTGCCGGCAGCGGACCGCTCTCGCTGGGCGAACCCAACTCGCCGGGCGTGACCGAAGGCAACGCCAAAGACACGCTCTTAGCGCGCTACAACGACGCCGCACATGTGCGCGAACTCGCCGAATCGTACGAGGGCGAGGTTGCCTGCATCATTGTGGAGCCCATTGCAGGCAACATGGGCTGCATCCCGCCCGAGCCCGGCTTCCTCGAAGAACTCCGCGCCATCTGCGACGAGCACGGTATCGTCCTCATCTTCGACGAGGTGATGACCGGATTCCGCGTGGCGCCCGGCGGTGCCCAGGAGCGCTACGGCGTCACGCCCGACATGACGACCTTGGGCAAGATCATTGGCGGTGGGCTGCCCGTGGGGGCGTACGGCGGATCCAAAGAGATCATGGACTACGTGTCGCCCGTAGGCCCGGTCTATCAGGCGGGAACACTCAGTGGCAACCCGCTGGCCATGCGTGCCGGGTACACCGTGCTCTCGAAGATCGCCAATGAAAAAGACACGATCTATCCGCAGTTGGAGCGCTACAGCGAGGCGCTCGAAGAAGGCACGCGCGAGAATCTTGAGGCCCTTGGGCTCTCGTACTACACCACCCGCGTGGGTGCCATGGGCAGCCTCTTCTTCTCGGACGAGCGCGTCACCGATCTTGAGACAGCCAAAGCCTGCGATACGGAGGCCTACGCCGACTACTTCCACGCCATGCTGGAAGAAGGCGTCTACCTGGCCCCCTCGCAGTTTGAGGCCTACTTCTTTGGCACCAAGCACGGCGAAGAAGAGCTCGACAAAACGCTGGCTGCTCAGCGCGAAGCCCTCAAGCGTATTCACTAACCTCTGCCGGCGCTGCTTGTCGTTATTTGGGATCCGAAGATTCTACAAGAAAAGAGGAACTGACCGGCAGACTCCGGCAGTCCCTCTTGGTATTGACACGCCCCCGGCTGTGCAGGACTGTGCGATTAGCCGCCGTACGCTGCACCTCATCATTGCAGCGCTTGCATCCCCGGCGACGCTGGGTGGCATTCGGTTCGAAGGTGCGCTGTAGAAGTGGGGCGTTCAGGTGGGGAGGTTTGGACGGGTGGATGGGAGGATGGATGTGTGGAAGGATGGAGAGATGGATGTAGAGTGGAAACCGCTACCTATCGGACCAGCGTTGGAAGTTGAAAGAATGAACGTTAGCATTGATAGCACAACGTTTAGCATTGACAGCACACCGTTATGGCCGCAAAAGCAACGACATGCCGGATTGACGAGGAGGCAAAGCTAACGCTCCCTGAAGAGATGATGACGCGACATCGCATCACAAAGGGAGATCGCGTCCAAATCATTGAGACGGATCAGAGACTTCTCATTACGCCGTACGATCCCACACTGGAGGAAGCACTGGAGCTCTACAAAGAAGGAGCGGAATCGTACAACGATGCCCTTCGTGATTTAGCGTGACCATGCCTGATTCTTCTCCGACGGACCACGCTGATTGCCGCGCACCGACGGGGATGTTAAGCAAGCTGGGAGTGGTTGAACTGCAAGTGATTGCCTGCGATCTTGAAGACGTATCAGCATGTCATCCTGACCGTCCATACTCGGCATCATCCCTACGCGTATAGCTTTCCCGGTCCAACCTCAACATAGTTTCTCTGTGGGTGGGTGCTGAGATGCTTCACTCCGTTCAGCATGACGAACGAGGAAGATGTGAAAACCCGGCGCTTGGGTACGTCGTGAGCTAACGAAACGTTGTATCGCTCTCAGGCCAGCTTGCGAAATGCATCGTCGTGCGTATCCATGAACGCCCGCGCGTCCTCGACAGCGTTTGCTTCTTCTGGATCGTGCAACGTCAGATGCAGGCCATCGGCGGTCGGCACAGCAAACACCGTATCCCCTTCTTTCGCATCCAGCGCTTTCACGGCGTCATCGGAGAGCACGATACCGAGCGAGTCCTCCATTTTCTTGAGTGTTAGCCGTTCCATAGCCAAGACCTTTCACAGATTAAAACGATTTCGAGAATACACAAAACAGGATTTGTAGGGTAGAGGTCCCATTTTAGATAGCAGATTCCAACTCAAGGAGCCTCTTAGCAGGGATTGTGCTATACATGTATCTGCCGTTGAACGCGCAGAAGCGTGTTTATGCCCCTACACGGTCATCCCAGACGGAGCGTAGCGACGATCTGGGATCCATCCCCCAATAGATGGATGCTCGCGGGACGTGAAGACGCCCCTCAAACGACGAATGGATTACTTCGTGCGTCGCTTCGCTCGGCTCCGGATCAGCGGCGCCAGGGGCGCCTTGCCTGTCCTGAACTCGATTCAGGATCTGGATGACAGGACGATGGGGAGTTCTGCGCCTTCTGAACCCATAGCACAACGCGTTCTGAGAGTCGCACGCCCCTGCTGCATTACTTCGGTTTGGCCTGGATGCGTTCAGGACACTCCGGCACGAGTTCAGACCGATCGATCTCCGCATCACGGTAGAACCGAATCTGCCCGTTATCGGTCACGATCCACACTTCTTCGGCGCCGATGGAGCGGTACAGGGCGCGTTTGTCGGCGATTTCGTCGGGCGTGTTGCCGGGACTGAGCACTTCGACGCAGATCTCGGGCGCCAACGTTGAGGGGTCGCCCGTGGCATTCATTTCGGTGAGTCGCTCCGGGCTCATCCAGACTACGTCGGGCACCTTAACGCCTTCAGGGGTGGCAAGGGCGAACTCGGAGTAGCTTCTTCCAGTAGCGGTGTGGCGTTCCAGCAGAGCCATGATAGCAGCCTGACGCACCGAGTGTCGATTTGAGCGAGGCCGCAAAATGAGCTGCCCGCGGGCGTTCGTCTCGACGATATACGGGAGATCATCCAGACTCTGGTCATCGGCCACGTCGTGCCAGTAGGACTGCACGTCATTCAGGTTTTTCATGGCTACAGTTAGGTAGTGCGTTTGAGTAAAATCCGTTTCCGTTTACATGCAAAAGCAAGT
>NZ_JAWOAR010000098.1:0-6885 GCF_046498435.1 Longimonas sp.
CCAGATCGAGAGCGCGCAGGCGGTCGACGTGAGCGCCGAGGAGAAAAAGCGGATCCGGGAGTTCGCGCAGGCGGAACTCGATGAGGCGGCGGATTCCGATACGGACTGATCCCTGGTATGGGAATCTCCTTATGCATCACCTATCACTCAACCCGGATTACGATCTCAGTTTATACACGACTGGGAAAGAGGTACTGAAGGCATTACCGGATGATCCGGATCTACTCTGTATGGATTACGGCTTACCGGATATTGAGGGCGAAAAGCTCATCAAACAAATCCTTAAAGTTCAATCAGACCTCCCCATCATCGTCATCAGTGGACAGGAAGACATCTCAGTAGCTGTAAGTCTACTAAAAACCGGGGCCAAGGACTATATCGTAAAAGACGACCACGCAAAGGATATCCTCTGGAAGTCTATAATAAATATTCGGGAAAACTTATCCCTGAGGAAAGAAGTCGAGAAGCTTCAGGAAGAACTCAAAGTAAAGTATGATTTTGAAGATAATATCATTGGTCAGAGCCCGGCGATAAAGAAAACATTCAAGCTCGTTCAGAAGGCCATCAAAACCAATATTAATGTGTCCCTCACCGGAGAAACCGGAACGGGAAAAGAGGTCTACGCTAAAGCCATTCACTTTAATAGCAAACGCCGAAAGCAGCCTTTTGTAGCTGTCAATATGGGCGCCATATCGAAAGATTTAGCCGAAAGTGAATTGTTTGGACATGAAAAAGGTGCCTTTACCGGAGCCGCCGGAACAAAAAAAGGCAAGTTTGAAGAGGCCGATGGCGGCACCTTGTTTTTAGATGAAATTGCAGAAATGGATCTCGGCCTGCAAACAAAACTTCTTCGGGTCCTGCAGGAACGAGAAGTAGTGCGCGTAGGAGGAAACAAACCCCTCCCCATAGATATTCGACTAATTAGTGCCACGCACAAAAACCTAACGGATGAAGTAAAAGAAGGAAACTTTCGGGAAGATCTGTATTTCCGCATCATTGGTTTGCCAATTGAACTTCCACCCCTTCGAGATCGCGATAATGATGTCCTTATTTTGGCAAAACACTTTATTGAAGCGTTCTCAAAAGACAATCAGGAAGCTACTCCCTCCTTGTCCTCCGAAGCCAAGAAAAAACTTAAAGAATATCCCTTTCCGGGAAATGTCCGTGAATTAAAGGCCGCTGTTGAATTAGCCTGTGTGATGTCTGAAAATCAAATTATTACAGAAGAAGACCTCACCTTTTCGCAGATTTCAAATAAGCCCTTTTTCGCCATGAGCGATAAAACACTAAAAGAGTACAATAACGAAATCATTTCCTATTTTCTGGACAAAAATGATGGAAATGTACTCCAGACAGCCAAAAAACTAGACCCTCCACGCCGAAGGGCGCCGCACCACGCCGGTCGCCTCGCCCGGTAGGTCGATCCAGGTGGGCTGTGTAAAGCCAAAGTTGCGCGCATACTGATAGAGAATACCGGGCTCGATGCGATTTGCCACCTCGGCCGTACCTACGTTGCTGGACTTGGCCAGCACCTCCCGAAAGGGGATGGAGCCGTACGCACTGATGTCGCGCATGGTGTATCCTGAGTACACCGCCCAGCCATCGCCCGTGTCGATGGTATCATCGAGCGCCACGTAGTCGTTTTCGAGCGCTGCTGCTGCGGTCACAAACTTGAAGGTGGAGCCTGGCTCAAAGCGGTCGGTAATGGCGCGGTTGCGGCGCTGCCGTTCAGAGTAAGCCGCAGCCCGGTTCGGGTTGTAGGTTGGCGTGTTCGCCATCGCCAGAATAGCTCCGGTGTTTGGATCCATAGCAATGGCGGTGCCCCATGATGCTCGTTGCGCTTCCACCCCTCGCTCCAACTCATCTTCGAGCGCCACCTGTCGCATCCGGTCAATAGTCAGCACCAGGCTCTCCCCTTGCTCCGGGGGCACCTCGCGGCCGCCCACCAGCGCTTTGATGCGCCCGCGCCGGTCGCGCTGCACAGCCCGCGAACCGGGCGTACCTTCCAGGTACTCATCGTATTGCAATTCCAACCCTGCCAGGCCCTGCCCTTCGTTGCCCACATGGCCCAGCACATGAGCCGCCACCGAGCCATGGCTGTAAGTTCGCGCAAACCGAGGGGTCAAGATCATACCGGGCACCGGCCACTGTTCAATGGTCGTGCGCTGCTCTTCGTCGAGCCCACGCACCAGCAGCACGTACTGCGAACTGCTCCGGGTCTGCACGCGCTCGCGGTACCGATCGGCTTGTCCACCAGTAACTTCGGCCAACGCATCATAGAACTGATCGGCCTGTTCATCAAAGCCGTCTACGGTAGGGTCGAGCGCCAGGTTGTACTCCGCCGTGTTGATGGCCAGCGCATGCCCATTCCGGTCTAAGATTGCGCCTCGCATCGCCGGAATGACCTGCTCGGAGCGGGCCTGCTGTTCTCCTTGCTCACGCAACGCCTCCCCCTCGGCCAGGTAGATGAGTCCAATCCGGCCAACGATAAAAAATGGCACCAGTCCCAACAAGATCAGGACGACGTACATCCGGATGTGTATGGCATCACGAGCGTTCAAAGTGGAGTACCGCTAACAAGTGAGTCAGGAGAGCAAATAGGGAGGCCCTAGCCAAATCATGACACCGGCCGTCAGGGCGCCGGAACGGTCGGGCCAAACGATACAGTTTCTTCCATACCCAGTGCGCGCGCCCGGCGGTGCACCAGTGCCGGCCCAGTCTGGCGGGCGTATTCGCCTTGCAGGTAATTATGTTGGATATGCAGCGATCGGTTCTCGGCTTCAGCCTGCTGCACATCCGCCAGGAGCTCCTGCGTAGCGTGCACATGGCCTACGTATGCGGTAAAGGCCGCCGCCAGCATGACCACGATTATCGCAAAGCGAATGGTAGACACGCGCTGCAGAAACGCGTCATCAGACCGGGGCGCATAGCGCTGGGTGTTCGTGTTTTCAAGATCCGTCCACGTAGGCAAGGCCGTGCCGTGCCGCTGCCAGTTGCTCCCCGATTTCGAGGCCCCCGATGGTGCATCGGATGAAGAGAACAAGGCCATATCGCAGTAGTGGCAAAGGAAACAAAGAAACAAAAGCGATCAGGGGGCGGCATTAGCCGCTTTATGGCATTGGCGGCCCCATCTCCTCGGTCGATTGCCGTTCGGCAATGCGCAGCCGGGCGCTACGGGCTCGCGGATTTGCCTCGATCTCAGCATCGGTCGCCGTTTGGGGCGAGGCATCGATCGGTGCAAACGGAGCAATGAGCGTGCCGTACAGGTCACGCTTCGGAGTGCCATCGAAGTTCCCGTAGCGCAGAAAGCGCTTGGCACGGCGGTCTTCCAACGAATGGTAGCTAAGCACAGCAATGCGTCGCCCTGTAGGCAGCACCGTGACACTGTCTTCAAGCACCGACTCAAGCGCATCCAACTCGCCGTTTACGGCAATGCGGAGCCCTTGAAAGACGCGCGCCAGCGTTTTGGTGACGACATGATCCGGCACGTCATCGCGAATCGCCCCGGCCAGGTCGGCCGTCGTGTCGAGCGGACGCGCTTCGAGGATGGCGGTGGCCAGCGCCCCGGCGTAGCGCTCTTCGCCATAGCGACGCAGCACATCGGCCAGGTCGCCGTGGCCCCACTCGTTCACGATAGTTCGCGCAGTAAGACGCCCCTCTGGATCCATACGCATGTCGAGCGGCCCTTCGGCTTGAAAGCTGAACCCCCGCTCGGGCTCATCAATCTGATGCGAGGACACGCCCAAATCAAGCAGCAGTCCATCGACCTCGGCAAAGCCTGCATCGCGGAGCAGGCGCGGCAGCGCACGAAAGTTGCCGCGCACCAGATGCAGACGGTTGGCCTTCACAGCGTCGGGCAGTCGGTCGCGCACCGCGTTGAGCGCCTCCGGATCTTGATCAATGGCCACTACGCATCCCTCTGGTGCCAGCGCGTCGAGCAAGGCCTCGGTATGACCGCCGCCCCCCGCGGTGGCATCCACGTAGCACCCCGTGGGGGTGGTAATAAGCCCTGCACACACTTCCGTGGCCATCACAGGCGCGTGATAGTCCGTCGCGTAGGTGCCAGATGCAGATTGGGGGGATGCAGAGGCATTCGGCATACAGACAAAGGGTAGAGCAAGATTGGGTGGGAGGAGCACCGCTGGGGCATGCCGTACTGTAACGTAGTGCCTTAGCGGGAATACGCATCCAATTTTATGTGCACTGTAGCCTTGCAAGGTAAGGCATCAAAAGCAAATGTCAAGCTACAGCGGGCGTTTCGCGGTGGATTTCACGGCTCCGGCGCATGCATCCCGTATCCGCTTGCCTGAACGCGGGGGATGCAGGTCGGGTTTGTACCGCCGTGGAGGTACCGGGCAGACGGCTTCAGACCGCAGCTACATATCTGCGGAAGCCAGTGGATTAACCTCGTGCGGCTGTGGGGGCTGCGGTTCAGCAAGCAGATCGTGCTCAGTAGCATACGTAGCACACGCCTGCACAAACGATCGGAAGAGCGGGTGCGGGTTGCCTACGGTTGTGCGGTACTCAGGATGAAACTGCACGCCTACAAACCAGCGCTTTTCGGGCAACTCCACAATCTCGACCAGATCCAGGTCCGGGTTGATGCCGGTGAAATGCATCCCCGCCTCGCGCAGCTTGTAGCGCAGCACATTGTTCACCTCATAGCGATGGCGATGGCGCTCGTGCACGGTATCGGTTCCATACGCCTCGTTGGCGGTCGAGTCGGGGTAGATGTCGCAGGCATACTGGCCCAGCCGCATGGTGCCGCCCATTTCCGACACGTTCTTCTGCTCTTCCATCATGTCGATGACCGGATGCGGCGTGTCGTCATCGAACTCGGTCGAGTGCGCTTCGGGCCAGCCGCACACGTGGCGCGCGTACTCAATCACGGCGCACTGCAGCCCCAGGCAGATGCCAAAGAACGGGATGTCATGTTCGCGCACATACCGAATCGCCTCCAGCTTCCCATCAATGCCGCGGTCGCCAAAGCCGGGAGCTACGAGCACCCCCGCTACATCGCCAAGACGTTCTTCCACATTTTCGTCGGTCAGCATATCCGACAGCACAAATTGGATATCCACCTGCAAGCCCTCGGGCACACCCGAAAGCATCAGGCTCTCGGTGATCGATTTGTACGCGTCCTGGTGCTCTACGTACTTGCCGACGAGCGCTATGGTTAGAGTGGATTCCGGGTTTTTGAGACGACGCAGAAACTCGATCCAGGCGCTCAAGTCCGGAACCGCCGTCATGTTCGACTGCTCGGCCTCGCTGAAGAGGCGATCGACCACCAGCGTGCCCAGCCCCTCTTCTTGAAGCAGCAGCGGCACCTCGTAGATCGTCTCGGCATCCAGCATAGGCGTAACCGCATTGGGCGGCACGTTGCAGAAGAGTGCAATCTTCTCGCGAATGGACCGGTCGAGCGGCTGCTCAGAGCGGCACACGAGCAGGTCGGGCTGCAAGCCGTAGCCGAGCATTGTTTTGACGGAGTGCTGCGTGGGCTTGGTCTTGAGCTCGCCCGCAGCGCGCAGGTGCGGTACCAGGGTAAGGTGCGCGATGAGTGTGTGCGGCTTGAGTTCGTTGCGAAGCTGCCGGATGGCCTCCAGGTATGGCTGGCTCTCGATGTCGCCCACGGTGCCGCCGATCTCGGTGATGACAACGTCGTAGTCGCCACTGGTGCCGAGCTTGCGCATCCAGTGCTTAATCTCGTCGATAATGTGGGGCACTACCTGCACGGTTTTGCCCAGGTAGGCGCCCTCGCGCTCTTTGGTGATAACCTCCAGGTAGACGCGCCCGGTGGTCACGTTGTTGGCCTGACTCATGGGACGGCCCAGAAAGCGCTCGTAGTGGCCCAGGTCCAGGTCGGTTTCGGCGCCGTCATCCGTTACGAACACCTCGCCGTGCTCGTACGGGTTCATGGTGCCCGGATCCACGTTGATGTACGGGTCGAACTTCTGGATGGTGACGCGCAGTCCCCGCGCTTCAAGGAGGCGCCCCAGCGATGCGCTAAAAATGCCCTTGCCCAGCGACGAGGTTACGCCGCCGGTTACGAAAATATATTTGGTATCCACAGGTAGAGGCAGAACGATGCAGCAAAAATGCGAACGAAGAACCACAGCCAAGATAGGCCCCTGCACCGGTCGTTATCAACGGCAGGGGACACCGAAATGCGGGAAAAGCATGTGGAGAGCGCACGAGAACGGAGGTATTGCGGTGCAAACGTCACAGCACGTACTCAAAGAGCGTGAGCAGCACCGTGATGAATGCCGCAATGCCGAGCATCCACTGCAACATCTGGCGGCGCATCTGCTCCATTTCAAGGCGGAGCTGCTCGATATTTTTTCCAAGCCGCTTTTCAGTGGAGGTGATTTTTGAATCCAACTGCTGCTCGGACGCTGTGATCTTCGACTCCAGCCGCTGCTCGGACGCCACGATTTTCGACTCCAACTGCTGCTCTAACGCCATGATTTCCGACTCCAGCCGCTGCTCCGATGCCACGATCTCCGACTCCAACCGCTGCTCTGACGCCACGATTTTCGACTCCAGCCGCTGCTCCGATGCCACGATTTTCGACTCCAACCGCTGCTCTGACGCCACGACTTCCGACTCCAACCGCTGCTCCAGGCGTTCTTCGGTGGCTTGCAGACGCAACAGAACTTCCCGCTTGGCAGCCTTCACATCGCTGGCGGTGGCCCCCCGCTCTTCGGACTGCGCGATTAGCTCCACAATGCCCTCGGCCTGCCGGTCGTCCAGGCCGTACTCCTCCACCAGGCGCCGCTTCGATTTTAGCGTGTCGATCGGCATACGTATTCGGGGCTCGTATCACAGAAAATCCTGACTTCAAGGCTACAGCACGTACTCAAAAAGCGTGAGCAGCACCGTGATGAA
>NZ_JAWOAR010000110.1:0-4331 GCF_046498435.1 Longimonas sp.
CCGGTTGCGGTATCGCCTTTCCGCAGTGCACCGGATCTACTTTAGAAGCCGGCCTTCGGCCTCGTGTGGGGATGAATGGATGGGGGGACGTTTTTTCATCCACCCCTCCACCCTTCCATCCCTCCACACTTCCACCCCTCAACGGAGCATGCGGAGTTGGTATCCTTCCCCATTTCTACGTGCGTAGTGCAATGGGCGCAGCGGACAAAAACAGGGCGTGGACTGCTATCCCTGCACTTCAACCACGATACGCCCGCGCGAGTCGCCGCTGAGCACGTCTTGAGCTGCATCGGGCACATCTTCCAGATTGATCACCTGATACGTCATCCGCTCCAGCAGGTCGTCGGTCAGGAGTGCATCGAGGCGGGCCCAGGCGGTGCGGCGGCGATCGTTGGGGCACGTGTTCGAGTCGATGCCCAGCAGGTTCACGCCGCGCAAAATGAAGGGCAGCACCGTAGTATGCAGTTCGTGTCCGGCTGCATTGCCGAACGAGGCGACACTTGCATGACGCTTTAGCTGCGCAATGAGGGTGGCCAGCGTATCGCCGCCGACCGCGTCAATGGCCCCGGCCCACTGGCCCGACTCCATGGGGCGCTTCGGTCCGTCGCTGAACGCGTCGCGATGCACAATGCGTTCGGCGCCAAGCGTATTCAGGTAGGCATGGGCATTTTCGCTCCCGGTTGATGCCACGGCGGTGTATCCGGCCTGTGCCAGGAGCGCCACAGCCATGCTTCCCGCTCCCCCCGACGCCCCAGTTACGACGACCTCGCCGCTGTCGGGCGCGAGGCCGTGGTCTTCGAGCGCCATCACGGAGAGCATGGCGGTAAACCCGGCGGTGCCAATGGTCATGGCCTGGTGTGGCGACAGGCCCTCGGGCAGCGCCACCAGCTGATCGGCACGCACGCGCACCTCTTCGGTGTAGCCGCCCCACACGTCTTCGCCCAGCCCCCAGCCGGTGCCAATCACGCGGTCGCCCGTGTCCCACGCATCGCTTTCGCTGGAAACAACCTCGCCCACCAGGTCGATGCCGGGCGCAATTGGAAGGTCGCCGCGAATGATGGGAGCGCGGTTGGTCACGGCCAGCGCGTCTTTGTAGTTGATGCTGGAGTAGAGCACCCGCACGTGGGTATCGCCCGGCGGCAGGTCATCCCTCGTAATTGTGTCGAGGCGGGGCGTGACGTCGCCATCGGTGTTGTGGAGCAGCAGTGCGCGAAACATAAGCAGGTTGGAGGATGCGTGAGGGATTCCATGATGGACAGATGGATGCAACTACATACGGGACGCGCCTATCCGGCACGCCCCGCAGGGTACAGGTTTCGTAGACGTGGCGTGCCGTTGTTAGGGGCAGCCGTCTTCTTTGACGACTTCGCCCTCAATGACGACCGTGCACGCGTTGGTGACATACTCGAACGGGTTGCCGTTGTAGAGCGCCACGTCGCCGTGCTTGCCCGGTTCGAGAGTGCCAATCACGTCGCTCTGGCCGATGATTTCGGCCGCGGTGCGCGTGATGCTGGCCAGTGCGGCCTCGTGCGGCAGTCCGTTGGCGGCAGCAATGCCGGCTTCGAAGAGCACCACGCGTGTTTTAGGCACGTAGGCTTCGTATCCACTCTGAATGGCTACGGGGATGCCCGCCGCGTGCAGCTCGCCAGCGGTAGTCAGCTGGGCGTTTTCAGCGGCACCAAACGGACGGATTTTGGGCGGGTGGAGCACCACAGGCACGCCTGCTTCGGCAATCTCATCGGTTACGAGGTACGCTTCGGAAGCGCCTTCGAGCACGAGGTCGAAGCCGAACTCATCGGCCAGGCGCAGCGCGGTAAGGATGTCGTGGCTCCGGTGCACCTGGATGAACGCCGGGATTTCGCCATCGAGCACCTGCACGAGCACCTCCATCGCCAGGTCGCGGTCGCGGTCGTCGTCAGCGTCGCGGTAGCGTTCGGCCTGCAAGAACATGTCGCGGAGCATCGAGGCTCCTTTAGCGCGTGTACCAGGCGAGCTAAACTGCTCGGTGGCGGCTGAACCCATCGTCATGGAGAGCGCGCTGATGTCGCTCAGGGCCGCGTCGTCCACGGTTTCGCCGGTGGTTTTGAAGGTAGCGGTCTGCCCGCTAATGAGCGCGCCGGGGCCGTGCCCGGTATGCACGGTGGTGATGCCCTGATCGCGCAAGAACGCGACCAGCTCTTCTTGCGGATTGTACGCATCAATCGCGCGCAGATCGGGCTGCATGGGCGCTGTGGTGTCGAGCTGGTCCTGGTCGGAGTCTACGTTGTAGATGCCGCTTAGGCCTACGGTGCCGCGCGGGTCTACGAGTCCGGGCGTAGCCACGGTGCCTTCGTAGACGGTGGCACCGTCGGGAATGTCAACGGCATCGGCGGGGCCCACGTCAGCGATGGTGGATCCTTCGATGAGCACCACGCCGTTGATGATGGGATCGCCCGTCATGGTGTGCACGGTGTCGGCGCGCAGGGCGACTTGTGCGTGTAGCGGGGCAGCCATTAGCATCCAGGCTGCTACGCCAACGACCAGGAGCGCGGCTCCACGCATCCACAGAGCAAAAAAAGCGGATCGGGTGTTGCGGGTGGGGTTATTCATTGATGTCGTGGACATGGTGCATAGTGCCATCGAAAATGCGGTAGCCGCCTGTAAAGTAGGCGTTGTCATCGGGGTTGCTTCGGTCGAACACGCGCGCGCCCTCGACCCACGTCTCGTTGATGCGGGTGTAGGTGCTGAGCGGATCGCCGGAGAGCAGAATGAAGTCCGCGTCTTTACCGGCTTCGAGCGAGCCGATGCGATCTTCAAGCCCGAGCTGACGTGCGCCCTCAATCGTGACGGATTCAAGCGCGGCGGTGCGGTCCATGCCGGCGCGAACGCCCATGGCGGGCGAGCGCAGGAAGACGCGCGAGTCGGTAATCGGGTCGTCGGTATGATACGACACGTTGACGCCCGCCTCGTCGAGCACGCGTCCGTTTTTGAAGTAGAGTTTGGCAGCTTCGTGCTTGCCGCCGGGCGAGTCGAGCGTGATGATAGAGGTAGGTACGCCAGCCTCGGCAATCTCGTCGGCCACGCGCCAGCCCTCGCTCACGTGATGCAGCACCAGCTCAAACCCAAACTCTTCGCTTAGGCGGATCGCCGTCATGATGTCGTCGTGGCGATGCGTATGAAAGTGCACAATGCGTTCGCCGTTGAGCACCTCCACAAGCCCTTCCATGCCCAGGTCGCGGTCCGGCGATTCGCCCGCTTCGAGCCGCTCGCGGTAGGCTTCAGCCTGTGTGAAAAGCGCACGGGCTTCAGCGGCAGATTTTGCGCGTGTGCCCGGGAACGACCCGCTATCGCGTTGCGGGTTGGTGCCATTGGCCATTTTCATGCCGCCGCACACATCTGAGTCTTCATAGCAGAGCAACAGGTCGTCGATGGTTGTCCCTTCGCGCAGCTTCAGGTGCGTGGTCTGCCCGCTCATGAGGTGACCTGAACCCGACAGTACGTTTACGGTGGTGATGCCGCCGGCACGGGCGCGCATCATGCCGGAGTTGCGCACGTTGATGCCGTCGATGGTACGCACGCCGGGATGCAGCGGCGAGGAGCCATCGCCTCCAGACACGCCGCCGATGTGCGAGTGGGTATCGATAAGCCCGGGCATGATAACCTGGTCCGAGGCGTCGATCTCGACCGCGCCACGGGGCACGTCGACCGCGTCTACGGAGCCTACATCGAGGATTTCACCGTTCTGAATAACGAGCGCGCCGTTGTCGATCACGTCGCCGCTCATCGGATAGATGGTAGCGCCGCGAAACACGTGCGGATCGTCCTGGGCCTGGGCGGTATCGGCCGCCAAGAGGCCCAAAACGCCGACCGCAATGAGCAGCGCCTGGCGTATCTGTTTGGATAGCATATGGGTGTGGGGTGTGTCGAACAGGGTGGAGAAGGGAAACGTGTGGCCGTGCGTATGTGCTGTAACGACGACCACACGCCCCCTAAGGTAGGAAGTAACGCCGAAAATCGCAATGCAGAACAGCGAGGTGGAAGCGCTTCTGTTATCAAGTTCACAGCGGAAGGCATGAGTGCCCGTCCGCTTCACTGTGTACCCACTGGGCGGTCGTCAGTGCCTGGCATTGCACCGACTTGTAGGAACGGAAGGGCGGATGCAGCGGTACGCGTGTACTAAGATTCGGCGCTTACCCTCAATATATGCGGAGTCCAAAGACAAGGAGGTAGGAGACCTTGGCTTCGTGGTCGCGGATGTCGCTGAGGCTAGGACGGACGCCAAGGGATTGGCAGAAGGTGGTCCACAGGCCGAAGATGGAGTCACGGGCCTTGTTGGTCTTGGTGATGTTGGT
>NZ_JAWOAR010000170.1:0-11312 GCF_046498435.1 Longimonas sp.
GCACGCTGGTACCGAACAAGTACGGACCTCATGCCTACGTTGAAGCGCCTTTTCGCATCCAACCGATCCGTTCTACAAAATCACGCACTCACATGGCTTCCTCCTCCGTTCTCATTGAGTCCGTTTCGGGTATTCGGGGTATCATCGCGCGCGGGTTCGACCCTGTCGTCATCGTTCGGTACGGCATGGCGTTTGGCGCGTGGTGTCGTGAACAGGCCGAGGCCCTGGACCGCGAGCCGCTCGTTGTGGTGGGCCGCGATGCGCGTCCGAGTGGCGCAGCATTCCAGCGTATCCTCATGGGCACGCTCCAGAGCATGGGCTGCGATGTGCTCGACGCGGGCCTCGCCCCTACGCCCACCGTTGAAATGGGCGTGCTACAGCACAAGGCCGCGGGCGGCGTCATCCTGTCGGCCTCTCACAACCCGCTCGATTGGAACGCCCTGAAGCTGCTCGACCATAACGGCGAGTTTTTGGATGCCGAGGCCGGAGCAGCGATGAAAAAACGATCTCAGGGGGATGCAGAGGCCGTCGTATCCCACGACAAAATGGGCGCATACACCCAGGCCGATCTCGTGCCCGCCCACATTGACGCCATCTGCACCTTGCCGTACATCGATCCGGCATCCATCGCAACGCGCGACCTCACCATCGTCGTTGACGGCTGCAACTCCGTAGGCGGAGTGGCACTTCCCCAGCTCCTGCAGGAGCTGGGCATCCGCGATGCACAGATCGTGCGGCTCTTCTGCACGCCGAACGGACAGTTCGAGCGCCCGCCCGAACCGCGTCCCGAGCACCTTACCGCACTGGCCGACGCCGTACAGAAGCACAATGCCGACCTCGGCCTCGCCGTCGATCCCGATGCCGACCGCCTGGCCCTGGTGGACAACAAAGGCTGCATCATCCTGGAAGAACTCACGCAGGTGCTGGCGGCCGATTTCCTGTGGCGGCGGCGCGAGGGCGCATTCGCCACGAACCTCTCCTCCTCGCGCGCGATCGACGATGTGGCTGTGCAGTACAACCAGCCGGTGCATCGCTCAGCCGTGGGCGAGATTAACGTAGTGAAGGCGATGAAGTCGCACGATGCCATCCTGGGTGGCGAGGGCAACGGCGGCGTTATCCTGCCCGACCTGCACTACGGACGCGACGCGCTCGCGGGCACGGCCCTCATTGTGCAGCACCTGGCTGCCACCGGCAACACGCTCGCCGAACTCCACGACGCCATGCCCACCTACGCCATGGCCAAAGATAAACTGCCTCTTGACGGACTCGACGTGGAGGCTCTGCTTGCTACGCTCAAATCTGAATACGCAAACGTCTCCAGCGCGACCCTTGACACGACCGACGGCTTGAAGATTGACTTGCCCGAGGGCTGGGTACACCTGCGGGCCTCGAATACGGAGCCGATTCTGCGCGTGTACACTGAAGCGCCCACCCAAGACGATGCGCAATCCCTCGCCGATCGCTTCAAAGAGGAACTGCAGGCGCTGAATGCGTGAATCGAGGCGCTCCAACAAAAAAAGTGGGGGCGTACTTAGACCTTAAGTGATGGCCTTCTGATAAAAACGTTGACTGAGGCAAACGGTCCTCCGTGTATGTGTTTAGCAACTTGTTCCAGATAGCCGGGGACGCAAGCGGTACCGTCTGCGTTTCTGGCGTACACCACGGCCCCCCCTTCGGTATTGCTCTCGCATGGGAAACGCAGGAGCGTTCATTTGCAGAGCCAACGGGGGACCGTTGGCTCCAGTCTATCCCCCCTCAGTCGCTGGCGCAACCGCTTTCCTCTTTGGGGCTTTCCTCTTTGCGGCTTCCCTCTTTGCGGCTTCCCTCTTTAGGGGAGCAATTGGGGGACTGCTGCTTTACCTCACACCTCAACGTCATCCTGACCCACGACGACCGTCGGGGGGGAAGGATCTCGACGCCAACCCTGCACGTGTGGCATGATCCTTCGGTGAAGAGCGCTGGATCTCGGGCAGTTATAGAATCGCGCTAAACACGTACCCTCCGTTCGCCCCCGTCAGCCCTGCCGGAGACGTCCGCGTCAGTCGGCGCTCCCAGTCTCCGACTACGGCATATTTCCTCCATCACTTAGATCACTTAGCATTGAACCGCTACCAAAAGTAGTTTCTCAGCAAACCTGCCCCCAACGGTACCGATAACGTTCGGCACAAGCAGTTGCAGCGCTCACAGGGCATCTCGTCGCGAGGCACAACCAGCATGACGTACGGCCCCTTTGCCTCGTGACGCAGACTGTTCAGGGGCTCTGCCCCGATTCCGTGCAAGAAATAGCAAAGGACCGGATCAAGTGCGTGCCCCCTATCAAGTTACGCCGTTGGGGGGCGCGTTACGCATCAGGCGGCGGCATTGTGATGACGTTGGCATTGAGCGCCTCGCGCGCTTCCTGCACGAGTGGACGATGGCACGTGAAGAGAAAGACCTGGCGCGTGTCCTCCCACGCCCGCAAGAGGCGGTAGCCCGCCTGGCGGCGCGTCGTGTCCCAGTTTACGAGCACCTCATCCAGGCACATGGGCAGCGGCTCGTGACCCGCGTCCAGGTGGTCGACCAGCGCCATGCGCAGCGCCAGGTAGATCTGGTCGCGCGTGCCCCGGCTGATGGGCGCGCTCACCGGTTGTGGGTCGGTGCGGCCTGCCGCGTAAACGACGAGGCGGTCGTCGTCTTCGCGCCACTCGATGCGTGTGTAGCGCTCTTCGGTCAGCGTCGATACGTAGGCCGAGGCCCGCTGCATCACATCGGGCTGATGCCGCGTGCGAACGGCGCGGTCGGCTTCGCGGAGGAGCGTGGCCAGGAGCGTCAGGCGGTCGCGCTCGGTGCGCACGCGCTCCAGTTCGGCATCAATCGACGCAATATCGCTTTCGATGACGGCCATGGTGGGCTGGTCGGCCAGGTCGCGCAGGGTGCGGTCGTGCTCGGCTTTCTTGGCGCGGGCTGTTTGTAGTGCCTCGGCCACTGCGTCGAGACGCTCGCTGCGGGCCACGTGCTCTTCATCGGTGGTGGCCAGCACGGACTCGGGGTCATCGAGCGCGCGGATTTCGTCGCGGAGTTCTTGCCAGTTGGGGTGATGGCGGCGCATGCGTTCGTGGGCCTCGCGGGCGCGCTCGGCAGCGGCGCGGCGGGCAGCCAGCTCGGCCACGCCGTCGTCCCAATCGCCCCCGCCCAGGTCTTCGATGAGCGCACACAGCGCATCGCGTTCGGCCTGCTGCGTGTCTTGCATCGACTGGAAGCGTTCAATGCGCGCTTCGACCATAGGCAGCACGGGCTCGGCATCTTGGGCCGCCTGGATGCGCGCTTTGGCATCGTCGAGCCGGGCTTGCAGGGCATGCACCTGCGCGCGCCAGTCGTCTTGCGTGTCGGTGATATCGGTGCTGTGGGTCGTGCTTAGCAGATCGGTCCAGGCGCTGCGCTCGTCGGCCAGGCGGGTGCGACGTTGCTCTACGCGGGCCTGCGCCTGCTCCACATCGCGCACGGTCTGTTGTAGGTGTTGTAGGTCATGCGCCAGTGCCGGAGTCGGCGCATCGAGGCGTTCGTCGGGAAGCGGAAGCGCGTCGAGCAGCGTGCGGACGTCGCGGGCACGGGCGGCGGCTTCAGACTGCTTGCCTTGCAGGTTGAGGGCGTCGAGGCGCTCGGCGTGTGCGGTGGCACGCTCTTTGGCATGCCAGCCCCAAACCCCTGCCGCAACAAGGAGCGCTCCGGTTACAGACAGGGCCAGCGTAGATCCGGTAAGGATGTACGTGAGCAGCAGCAGCCCTCCGCTTCCCCCTAACGCCCATACGGGGCGCATGGAGGCCGTGCGATCGGGCTGCAGCGTTTCGGCTTCGGCCCGGGCTTCGCGCAAGGTGGCGGCGGCCTCGGTGTAGGCCTGGATGCGGGTGCGCAGTTCGGACAGGCGAAGCGTTTTGACGGGCTCGGCGAAGTCATTCTGCCACGGCTCGCTGAGGCACTCGGCGGCCTGCTCACGCTCGGCGCGGGCGCGGCGCACGGCTTCGCGGTCGTCGGCCAGCGTAGCGCGTTCGGTTTCGATGCGCTCCATGCGCTGCGGCCACGCGGCAATGTCGGCGGCATGGCGAACGAGGGCGTCGTCGGACTCGGTGTGAGCATCGAGCGCGGCCTGGTGGGTACGGCGCTGCTCGCGGAGTTGCTCCAGTTCTTCGGCACGGGCGTCCAAATCGTCCTCTAACGCGGCGCGCTCCTGCTCAGGATCGCCGATGTGGTCGTACGCCGAGAGGTCGCCCGCCTGGGCTTCGTTCGCCTCGATCTGCTTCAGAAACGTGTAGACCGGACGCAGGCGCTCATCGCGGTGCTGGGCGATGCGAAGCTGGGTCTGCTCGGCCTCCAGGGTAGCCATCTGCTCAGCGCATTCGGCACGCGTATGGTGCACGGTGCGCATCTCCTCGTCGCGGGCACGCGCTTTCTGCAGGTCGCGATAGAGACGCTCGCGGTCGGCATGCAGCGCCTGCGCCTCGGGGGTGCCGCGCCGGTCAGGCCGCCACAGTGCGTTGGCTTCCTCGTCGAGTTCGCCAATGACGGCCCGCGCCGGGCGCACCGTGTCGACGCTGACAGCGCCGAGCAGCCGGTCCTGGATTTCGGCCCAGGCGTTCTGCTCGTGCAGCGTCACCAGATCGCCGAGTGTGAGGGCATACACCGTCTCGTAGACCGAGCGCGAGACGTGCGTAACGGGCGGCAATGTTTCGTTATTCAGGATGCGCGTGTGGCCCTCGCCGTCGGTAAGTTGGCCCTGCGGACTGCTCTGTAGGCGGCGTTGCACCGTGAGGCGGTCGCCGTTTTGCAGATGCAGCCCAGCTTCGCCGCTGATGACGGCGCCACTGTGCGGCGCATACGGATGGCGATCGGGCGCGGGCGGGTACAGTCCGTACAGCATGGACTGCACGAACGAGAAGAGCGCGGTTTTTCCGGCTTCGTTGGGCCCGTAGACGATAACGACCGGGGCATCCAATGCCTCGAATGTGCAGTCGCGCAGCGGTCCATAGGCGTCGATGGTGCAGTGGGTTAGGTGCATACGAACGACGTGACGATTGGGGAATGCAGTTGGGTGGGGAGGGTTACTGACTGGAACGTGGATCGAAAAAACGATCGAATCCTTGCGACTGGAGTCCCGATTTCAAACGCTTATCTCCCGTCCACAGAAGCCCGTTCACCTCAATTGTAATGGCGACGTGCGGGGCGTCCGTTTCGTCGATGTCTCGGCAGAGCCTGTACGCTTGCCTTCGGACTTCTGGCGCGATCAAGTTTTCCCTGTACAACTCTACCCTTCGAATTAGTTTATAATAGAGTTGGGTTATCAACTCATCACTCAGTCGGCTCACCTGGGCGATTTTCTCTCTATGATGGAATAGCTCAGTTAACACAAGTTCGTTGACGACAAACCGGTGCTCTCCCTGCAAAATTGTATCTGCAAAGAGCGTATCTGCCCTCAGGAGCGCCGAGAAGAGTATATTGGTATCAACGACAACGATGGGCACGATTCAATCAATATATTTTTCCTTAACCTGATTCCAGACCGCTGCATCGACGTCATCAGCGAGCACGCGTATTTCTTCTGGGGTGATCTCGCTCTTCGTTTGGAGCGCGTTGAGTTCTACATAATCCAGAAGACGCGACAATACCGACGGGTCGACTAACTTACGATCGAATCGGACGACAATTTCTTCTTTGTCATGCTCAATGCGGAACGGCTTCGACATAGCATCCAAGGGTTCTGGCAGATAGGGGAGCACATCGTGATGTATTGGACCCGTTGCTCATGTGCGAGTTCAGTTTTTCGGGATTTGGGTAGCGCTCGGCGCCCCACTACCCGGCACAGTGGCGTGTGGTGAAACACGTTCCGAATGCTTGTGGACCGGTGCGCCACAGGAGCATAACGTTAGATGGAAGGCTACCCCGCATCCACGAGCAGCCGCGCCAGGGCCTCGCGATCGAGTCCGGTGAGCAGAGTACGCAGGTAGGCACGGCGCGCAGCGGGCGTGGCGTGGCCCGGATGCGCCCACGTTACGCGCTCGGCCAGGTCATTCAGGCGGTCGTCGTCGGTGCGGGCCTCCTCAATAAGCGCAAGCACCTCGCCCGCCAGGTGCGGCTCCTCTTCGTGCGGCGCCACCGCTACCGGCGGCGTAAGCATGTCGGGCACGAGTTCTACATCGAGCACATTCAGGCGGGCGGTAAGCTGCTTGGCAAGAGCGCGGCGCTCCCGCTCGTCGTGCAACGTCTCGGCCATGGGGCACGCCCCGCGCAGCCGAGCGCGCACCATCCACTCGGTCGTCAGTGCCTGCTTGTACACCGCCTGAAACGCGTCTTCGATGGCCGTCCCCAGGGCATCGACCGACGCCACGTGCGCCAGGTCGTCGAGCACCAGCGTGTGCCAGCGGATGGGCGCAAACGGTTGCACGGTCACATCCGGCAGGCCGTTCGGGGAGATGCGTACCAGCAAGCCGCCCTTGACGCCGGTTTCGCCTGGATTCCGGCCTTGCAGATTGCCCGCGTAGTAAGCGGACAGCTCCGAGTCGATCTGCTGCCCCCGGTGGACGTGTCCCAGCGCCCAGTAGTCGTACCCGGCTCGCTGTAGATCGGCCACCGTGCACGGCGCGTAGCGGTCGTGGGCCTCCGCCCCGTCGGCGTCCTCCACGTGCGCATGGAGCAACCCTACGGTCGGTACATCGGCCTCTGTATCCGGAAAGCGGATGGCGAGGTTCTCAGACACCTGCGCCCGCGGATGCCCTACCGCCACCACCTGCCCGATGCGCGCGCCATCATTGTTCGTCAGGGGGATGGTGCGGGGTTCGGCGCTTCGTACCAGATGTACATTCGCAGGCCAGTCGATCGAGGCAGCACGTCCGCGCGCCGGGCCGGGGTCGTGGTCGCCAGTGGCATAGACGACGGGGATCGACGCGGCCTCCAGCCGGCGCAGTTGGTCGAGAAGAGCGATTTCGGTTGTGATACTGAGCCGCTCGGCATCGAACAGGTCGCCCGCAATGAGCACAGCGTCGACCGGCTCCTCGATGGCGCGGTCTACCGCGCGCTTGAAGGCGGTCTGCTGCGCCTCACGCAGGCGGCGGCGCAGGTCGAGCGTGCGCCCGGCGTAGATCGTGTCGAAGTGAACGTCGGCCAGATGCAGCAGCGTAAGCATGAACGAAAGCGGTTGGCAGCAGAGAAGAGAGACGAAGGGCGGCGCCTTACCATGTAAAGGTAATACCGTTCGTCCACGACAGCGTCCAGTCCGACACTTCGCCGGGTGGGCGGCTATCGTAGCGCGTTTTGAGCGTGATGCGCAGGGTCAGCGCCTCGGTGATGCCAACGCCCAGGCGCGTTTCGTTGAGCAGCCGCACATCAGCAGGTACAGCCACCCAGGGTTGCACGTACGTGGTGCTTACCAGAAAGGTGCGGTCGCTAAGACGCAGGCGGACGTTCAGGTATTGGCTGATGCGCAGAGCCGTCGTGCGATCGGGGTGGGCTCCGACGCGCTCCGTATCCAGGCGCTCGCGCTCGAACATGGGCGTGGTGCCCAGAAAGAGGCGAGCCGGTTCCGTATCCAGCACGCGGAGGCGCAGTCCGCCCCCCACCAGCGTGCGCAGGTTCAAAAGCGCAAAGCTATCGCGTTCGAGCTGGGTAAACGCCTCGGCCACGAGCGGACCCCCAAACCGGTAGTTATAGCGCAGATGCGCAAAGGCTGCGTCACGGAAGCGGCTTCCATCGCTCTCGCCGTAGCGCACCTCGCTCACAATGAAGGCGTAATGCGGCGCATGCAGCACATCAAGGCGCGCATCGCCCCCGACCTCGATCAGTTCGGTGTTGCCGCTCTGTATAGCCAGCGATCCGCCCACGGCCCCGCCGATGCCGTCCACCTCCAGCTTGCGCATCCGCTCGGTGTTGACTTGGGCGTCGGCGGGATGCGCCAGAAGAATGCCTGCAAGCAGTATAGAGGCGACAAAGCCCCATGGGTACCACGTAGGATCAGGCATCAGGCAAACTGGGCAATGAGGGCGAGTCCGCCAATGATCGCCGCGAGCACAAGCGTAGCGATGATGATCTGTCGTTTGATGCGTCGGTTCATGGCAAAGAGAGCGGTTCGTAGAAAGCACAACGGAATCGGAGGCTGGGGGCCGCGTGCAATACGCGATCCGGAAATACAAGATCGGGCGTAGCCGCACGTTTTGCAAGTGAAAGCCTGGCTTGTAGGCTGCTGCTGCACCGGCTTTTCAACGCGATGCGTTGCATCCCCTCCCCCAAACGCCTACGTTATAGGCTGCACGGCTCGTACGTGCGCATTGCTTTGTTGTGTTTGGCCCTCTCGAATCCCTCTTGATACCGATATGAGCGACCTTTTCGACACCATCGTGTCCCTGTCTAAGCAGCGCGGCTTCATCTTCCAATCGTCTGAGATCTACGGCGGGCAAGCCGCCACGTACGACTACGGTCCGCTGGGTGTGGAGCTGAAGCGCAACGTGCAAGACCTGTGGTGGCAGGAGATGGTGTATGGCCATGGCGATGTGGTGGGGCTGGATGCCGCGATCATGATGCATCCGAAAACGTGGGAGGCGTCGGGCCACACCGAAGCCTTCAACGATCCGCTGATTGACGACAAGGCGTCGAACCACCGCTACCGCGCTGATGAACTGATCGAAGACCACATCCGCGACCTCCGCCAGGATGGCGACATGGAGCAGGCCGAGGCGGTGTACGAGCGCCTTGTGGCCGCGCTCAACAGCGACGACATGGCGGGCGACCTGTACGACATCATTCAGGACGAAGAGATTCGCGCCCCCCGCTCCGGCGCCTTCGACTGGACGCCCGTGCGGCAGTTCAACTTGATGTTCGAAACGCACGTGGGGCCTGTTGCTGAAACCGGCGACCGCATTTTCTTGCGTCCAGAGACTGCTCAGGGCATCTTCGTGAACTTCCACAACGTGCGTGAGCCCGCACGGCAACATGTACCGTTTGGCATCGCGCAGATTGGCAAGGCGTTCCGCAATGAGATTGTGGCGCGGCAGTTTGTCTTTCGGATGCGCGAGTTCGAACAGATGGAGATGCAGTACTTCGTGAAGCCGGGCGAGCAGCTCGATTTCTTTGCGGAGTGGCGCGAGAAGCGCATGGCGTGGCACAAGCGCCTGGGCGTGCGTCCCTCGAAGCTGCGCTTCCACGAGCACGAGCAGCTCTCGCACTACGCCGACGCCGCCGAAGATATCCAGTACGAGTACCCGATTGGCTGGAAAGAGGTAGAAGGCATCCACTCGCGCACCGACTACGACCTGAAGCGGCATCAGGAGTACTCGGGCAAGAATATGACCTACTACGATCCGTTCGAGCAGGAGAAGTACATCCCGTACGTCATCGAAACCTCGGTCGGGCTCGACCGCACGGTGCTGATGCTGCTCTGCGACGCGTACGACGAGGACGAGGCCAACGGCAACGAGCGCACGGTGCTGCGCTTTCACCCCGAGGTGGCGCCCATTCGCGCCGCGATCTTCCCGCTCTCCAAGAAGAAGGGCCTGCCCGACATCGCCCACGAGATCGAGGACGACCTGCGTCCGCACTTCAACGTGATGTACGACGAGCGCGGCTCCATGGGCAAGCGCTACCGCCGCATGGACGAAGCCGGTACGCCGTTCTGCATTACGGTGGACTTCGACACGCTCGACGACCAGCAGGTCACCGTGCGCGACCGCGACTCGATGGAGCAAGACCGCGTCGCCATCGACCAGCTCACCGCCTACATCAACGACCACTCCACCGGCTGGAGCCGCGAGGACGTGTAGCCGTTCGTGTAGGTTTTAGCGTACGGGGGGAGGCGTGGGCCTCTGCCCGTACCCACTGATGCACGCCACACAACGCATAGCCGCTCTGGTGCTGTGTCGCTCTCCATAGCGACCACCGGAGCGGCACGTGCATGGGAGCGCCGCCTGTCTGCACCGCCCATCTTCATTCCTGGGATGCCGGGTCATCCTCTGTGTTGTATGTGCCTAACGCCCACAACGCGCTTTTTCTTTAGCGATCTCCACAGTACACGACAAAACCTGAGCGAGCCTTCACAGAACCGGCATTCCCACTCCCCCGGCACGTCATCCCGAGCGCAGTCGAGGGATCTCCCCGGAATCGGCGGAATCAGACCGCAGAGAGACAGCGATCCGCCCTTATTTCCGCTCGGCTCAAAGAGATTCCCGCAACGGATGACCTGTCGGCCCCTTCGTACAACAGGCATGACCTCCGGCCCTCGCTGCGCTCCTCAGAATGACAAAACCCGTTTCAAACAACGTTGCCAAAACGCAACACGGGCCTCAAAACGCGTTGCAGATACGCAACAGAAAAGAGGGATGAGCCCGACCAGCTCCATCGGCGCAGGCACCACGCGCCCGATGGAGCTTTTTTATTTAGGTATGATGAAGTGGAATAGAGGTTGATGTACAGTTCAGTAGAGCAAGTAGCCAAATCTTTTGTGTAGCAAGCTCCGGCAGCTATCACACAAATATAAATAGTCGATTGAGGTTAAAAAATGCACAATATACACGTTTATATATTCAATTTTTTATATTACCTTACAACATTTTTATTGTTAAATATTTTATGCGCATTCCCTTCCCAAGCACAAATTACTGGTGGTGCCAACTTTGGTTTAAGTATACCCACAGGTGACCTTAAGCAGAGTTTTGATCAGTTGGGATTTGGCCCCACTGTATTCGTTAGGGTAGAATCTCCAGAAGCCCCGATAGGCGTTGGTCTTGATGTATCGTATTTTACTTTCAGAGGGAGCGATCGCAACATACCATCTGCCAATAGACCAGTGGTTGCTACTACATCCCAGAGAATTGTGCAATCGCACCTTGAGTTTCGTTTTTATCTATTTACAACAACCATTCGTCCCTATCTGGGGGGGCTTTTTGGTTTAAAATACATGCACACAGTAACGGAATTTCGAGATCCTCGTGCCTATTCTGAACCGTTCGGCACTTCGATGGATTTTGGTAATTTTGCCTTGAGCGGAGGAAGTACGGCGGGTTTTGAAATCCAGATGATAGAAAATGAGAACGACTTTGGGACCACTTTTTTAAATCTGGGTATCCAGTATTTATTGGGCGGCAAGGCCGAATATCTCGAAACAAGCGATGTCTTCGATCCCGAAAACCCAGAAGTACAACAGTCTGCTACTAACATGCTCGTTCCTTTAATTGGTATCACTTGGCGCCAGTAAGGGAAAAGGTTCGAAGAGCAATCTACTCACTAATATCTTGACATTCTGACAACAATAGTCCATGCAAGTCGAGACACTAGCTGATTACGGTCAGACGCCCATG